>CAZECW010000127.1:0-3223 GCA_964510585.1 uncultured archaeon
TGAAGTTCCTCTTCTACAACTCCATCCTGAAGTTTGATGCTACAGGTGAGCTACCCTGGGCAACCATCAGCCAAAAATAAATATGTGAAACACGGATACCTAGCTTAAACTACAAAAATCAAGGAATTATGCAACACAGCAATTTATCCCAACAGTTTATATACTTAAGGGAGCCTTGTCATATGTTAACAGTATTGGTGGTGTGTGTTGCTTAAGGTTTTGATAACTGGCGTGTGGTGTTCACTTAATTATGGAGAAATGGCAATAGTTCTGAGTGTCACGGAAAATTTGAAAAGGATAATTAGGGATGTACAGTTTACAATTTTTTCGTCGCATTTTTCTGATGATTTTAGGCGTTACAGGGGATATGATGTTAGAATAGAACCCCGTTTCTCGTCAAACTCTACAATACTTCAAATTTTAGAGCTCTTAATTGATCCCCTGTTATGCTTATTCCTGTTCTTTTTGAATAAAATTTTTGTTTTTAAAGGGTTAAAACTGAACATACTTAATCCGGCTTACGCTTACTTATCATCAGATATTATTATCGATTTGGGAGCGGATAATTTTAGCGATGTTTACGGAGTAAAATCTACGGTTGTTAGTTTCTTTAACATCTTGCCGGCTATTTTGCTGAAAAAGCCTATCATTCTTTTGGGGGAGTCCATTGGGCCTTTCAACTATTTTTTTACAAGGCTTATTGCTAAATTTGTTCTTAATAATGTTGACTTAATTGTTGTACGCGAGAGTGTTTCATTAGACTATTTAAAATCAATTGGAGTAAAAAAACGAATTTTTCTCACAGCCGATCCGGCGTTCCTGCTCAAACCAACATCAAACGTTAAAGTCGAGGAAATTTTACTGAAAGAACGAGTACCTGGAGGATATCCTTTAGTAGGGGTTAATATTAATCCCTATGTTTTAAAGAAGGCGTTTCCAGGCATAAAGGAAATTAATAGAAAATATGAGGAATATGTTAAAGTTATGGCCGAAATATTAGACTATCTGACTGAAAAGTTTGGTTTTAAAGTTTTATTTGTTCCTCATATTATTGGTCCTGGAGAAGCTAATGATGAGCGAGTTATAGCAGAGAAAGTGTATTCTAATGTAAAGAACAAGGATAATGTGTTCTTAATTAGAGGAGAATATCTTCCAAGTGATATAAAAGGTGTGATTGGCCGTTGTGAGTTGTTCATAAGCTCTAGGTTGCATCCTCTGATAGCTGCTACTTCCACGAATGTTCCTTCAATTGGTTTGGCGTACAGCCACAAATATCATGGAGTAATAGGAAGAACGCTAGGATTTGATTATATTATAGATTTGAGAAAACACAATCCAGACGAGTTGTTACTCTTATTAAAACAAAAAATTGATTTTCTGTGGAATAACAGAGAAAAGATTCGAAGGGAACTGAGTGAAAACATCCCAAAAATAAAAGAATACGCATTAACTAATTTTAAACTTGTTAAAAAATTCGTGGAGCTAAGAGATAAAAGAACAAAATTCGATAATGTTAAGGATATTTGGAGTGAAGGACTTTGCACTGGCTGTGGGGCTTGTTCTGCTGCCTGTAAAAACAATGCTATTGAGATGAAAAAAACATCAAGCGGCCTTTATGCTCCAAAACTAGATGCCTCAATTTGTAAGGAGTGCGGCCTTTGCATTAAAATCTGCCCGGGACACCTAGTAGAATTTGACGAACTGAACAAGCTTGTGTTTAATAAAACTCCTGAAGATACACTTCTTGGTAATTTTCTAAGATGTTACGTTGGTCATGCTACTAACTTTGAAACCCGCTGGAGAGGCGCTTCAGGGGGACTTGTCTCAGCGCTATTGGTTTTCGCTCTTCAAGAGAAAATCATAGATGGTGCGTTAGTTACTAGGATGAACAAGGAGAAGCCTCTAGAGCCAGAGGCGATAATCGCCAAATCGGCTCATGAAATATTGGAGGCAGCAGGATCCAAGTATTGCCCTAGTCCAACTGGCACAGCAATCAAAGAAATATTAAATGTAGATGGAAAATACGCATTTGTGGGACTTCCATGCCACATTCACGCCATAAGGAAAATGGAGAAAAACAATAAAAAATTGAAAAACCGAATAGTTCTACATTTGGGACTCCTATGTCTCTATTCTCCTACTTTTACAGGGACAAATGTTTTGCTCAAAAAAATGGGTGTAAGTAAAAATGAGGTAGATAAATTGAGTTATCGTGGGGAGGGATGGCCTGGTAACGTAGTAATAAAGATGAGAAATGGCGGAGAGAAAAGGCTACCTTCCACCGAAGCTCGGAGTATACTTTTCAGCGGCTTTTTCATTCCATGGAGGTGCACCATGTGTTGTGATGGAACATCCGAGTTAGCAGACCTTTCTTTTGGAGATGCTTGGCTTCGAGAGACAAGCGGAGACAAAATAGGCTCTTCTCTAATAATATCAAGAAACGAGATAGGTGAAAATCTTTTGCAGGTCGCAAAGTCTAAGGGAATAATACGTATTCAAGAAATAAGTAGGGATAAGGTATTAAAAGCGTGTGGCAGGATAATCACTTTCAAAAAGAAGCAAATCATGGCAAGGTTCAAACTTTTAAATTTAATCGGAAAAAAACATCCCGAATATCATACCAAGATACCCAAACCAAGCATTTTGAGCTACTTTAAGGGAACCATTCAGTACGCTTGTATTAATATGACGAATAATAGATTTGTTTCCAATTTCCTAAAATATGCTCCATTCCGTATACTAAAGTGGTTTACAATGTTCACCCAAACTTTTATCTAAAATCCGTCAGATGCCAACATGCCGTAGGGAGACTATCCATTTTCTTTACACAAATAATTTTAACCATTTTTCATACATTTGTGAATTTTATAGCAGCATTTGGAGTTTTTTCAACCTTTGAAAGCTCTACTCTGAAAACTGTGTTGTGCATCCTCTTGGAAGCATACACGGGCAACAATATAATTTTTTGCTGAGATAGAGATTTTTCAGGGAGAATAACTGTTGTTAGAAGGGATTAATTTGTAAAAGGTTTGGGGTTCGAGTTTTATAGTAGGAATTTTTTGAATTTTACGCTTCCATATAGTCGGCTGAAGAGTAATAGTGTGGTGAAAAAGGGTATAATTATTGCGCATTTTAGTCTGAGAGGAAATGGTATAGAAGATTTTGTGAGTGATACAGTTTTGTATCCGTAGGCGATGAAAAATATTAGATAAAAAATTATTGA
>CAZECW010000128.1:0-3998 GCA_964510585.1 uncultured archaeon
GGGCTCCCCTCACAAGGTGACCTGTGAATATTCTTATTCTGCCTGAATCCTTTGCAACCATCTCCACCCATAGGTCTATCATGGTGCTCCCCACATTTTTTCACAAATTTATTTTTGGGTTTTTCTTTTTATTTTAAATAATCTTAGAATTTAAAACTTATTTGAACAATGTTCAAGGATAATTGAAATAGTAGGATGTGAATTCTTTTTTAGGGTTCATTGTTTAGTTGATAGTTTTTCGGATGTTGTGGTTTAGTTGTGGAAACTGTTTTCAGTAAAAACGAGGCGTAAATATCTGGCATTGGTTTCAGTAAAACTTATTAATATGATTAAACAAATTTTTAGATTAAGGTGTCAACGATGAGGAGGGTTCATGTAGTTACTGTGGGGGCTAGCCTTCTAAGTAATGCTTTAAGAAATTGGGAAAGTGTAAAATCTCTTATTAGCGGGTTAACTAGTGTTGAGCTTGTTGAGGAGAGGCTGAAGAGCGGAGAGGTTAATAGAAATCAGTTGCACAAGGAGCTTGTTGACTTTCTGAGGAATGAGGGAGAGTTGGCTAGTGCGGAGATTGCAAGTATGTCCAGCTTTTTGGATAGAAACGAAATTGAATTTGTTTATTTGCTCTACACAGATACCCTTGTGGGAGATGTGTGTTCCAGAGCCTTGCAAAGCTATCTTGAAGCGCGAAATGTAAAAGTTCAGAGACTGCCCATTGAGGGATACTCTGACGAGGAAACTTTTAGTAGGGAAGGGTTGGGAAATCTTGCTACTACTGTTTGGAAAATTATCAAGTCACACAAGAAGAATGATCGCGTTTATGTTTGTGCCACTGGAGGCTTTAAGCCTGAGACGTCGATTATTACTGTGATAGCAAACCTTCAGGGGATACCCGTATACTACCGTCATGAATCTTTTAGAAAACATGTTGCAATACCGGGTCTTCCGATAACTTGGCATTTTGAACTTAAAGAGAATTACAATCCGCCTATAAAGGAGCTTTTTGATAATATAAGGATAAAGAGGGAACAGTTTTACAAGCGTTTTGGACAGGATCTAGCTGAAGAGATGCAGAATAGATATTGGCTCATTAGGCAAGTAGATGAATATTTCGAGCTGACACCTATAGGTAGATTAATGTATGACATTTTTCGTGGAGGTTAAAATTATGAATCCAAAACAAACCATTGTTAATCCTTACGAGACCGCCGATCTGGTTTTGATAAGAGCTGTAACAAATCTCCACCCCGGAGTTGGTAGAGGAGGAGAAATAGTTGACTTGCCAGTTCAGAAAGACAACCTGGGATTTCCAATAATCTACTCCTCAAGCCTCAAGGGCGCCTTAAAAACCGCGCTTTCCCAGAAAAATAGCAATCTCGCTAAAGCCCTTCTTGGTCCTGAAGTTGAAGATGACGAGAAGTTTAATTCAGCCGTAGCAATACTAGACGCATTCACAATAACATTCCCCGTTAGAAGCCTAGAGGGAGTCTACGCACAGGCAACTTCACCCATACAGTTAAAACGCCTATGGGAATACTTGAAACTGACAGGTGCTGAAGATAAATTCACAGTCGTCGAAGAATTGTCCAAACAAGATATCAGCGACAATGAGTGTTGCATGTCTAAGGATGATTACCTCAAAATTGAGGCTATGAACAATAGGATCATAATAAATGAAGAGATAAACGTCACTTGCAAAAAAGAGAGTATTCTGAATCAGAAAATAAAGACGCTTGAAGAAAAATTGAAAGTAGAAGAGGGTAGACTGATCCTTCTCAGCAACGACAATGCTTTGAGAGCTATGGAAAAGTCACTAGTTAGAGTGACTCGCACAGCTCTAGAAAAAGAAACCAAGAAAGTTAAGGGAGGTGCACTATGGACTGAGGAGTACATACCCTGGGAGACACAGTTCATTACCGCCCTGTTATACTCCAAACCGAGAACCAATTTAGATAAAGTAGAAGCAGGCGATATTCCGAAAGATAAGCTGCAGAAAAATGATACGAAGGGAATACTATGCGAATTATTAGAAAAGATAGGGTGGTACTTGATTATAGGTGGAGATGAAACTGTGGGCAAGGGTATTGTGAAGCTTGAATTAATTCGAGGGGGAGAAGAAGGTTGAGTGCAAGTAATGTTTCTGAGAAAGGTACCAAAGATCCTGTTTTGAGTGCCATAGATATGTTTAATCTGCTCTTACAGTGCATAGATGAAGAAGACAAAGGCAAAAGTGAAGTTGGGAAAAAATTTAGGAGCAGATCCAGAGAGCTACCGGGATTAATAGAAGATGTAGGATTCACATCCGCCTTAAGTTTCTGCTATGGAAAGGCAGGCAACGGGATATACCAAGAAGTTATGGATGCACTTACGAACAAAGGGAAGCTAAGCAAGGATAAGGAAACAGAGAAAGGCTACGGAATATATCTCTATTTCGTGTTGAAAAGATTAAACGAAATAGGATTAATCAAGGACGATCATTTGGGTGAGCCAGTTGAAGCACTTAGATCTGTAATAAATGGAAAAGAGAGAATTGCAAGTAGACTAATTAGACCCTTTGTAGCCCAATTAAAAAGACTGTCTGAAGCAGTTTTCGAGGCTGAATAATATGAGTACTTGGGCTGAAATACAGAAGAGCATTGCAGCTCAGGATTTGATAGCAGAAATAAAGGTTTCAAGCGTTACACCAATAAGAACCGGTGGATACAATGCCCAACCATACAGTGCAACACTTGGATTAGCTGAAAAATTGCGAGCACAGGAGTTAAAGGGTTTATGGAGATGGTGGGCTAGGGCCATACTTGCTGGCGCAAAAATCGCCACCGATAAAAATTTGCGAACGGACTCATCTACACTTAATAAGGAAATCAATTTATCTAAACTAAATCAGGAGATATCAACTTTATTTGGAAGCACAGAAAGCAGTTCAAAATTCACTATACAACTTTCCATAAATAAAATATCCGAAACAAAGGTGACAAATAAAATTCCAAGGATACGTTTGGCAAGCATGAAAAATAAGAAGGAAGAAAAACAGGAGAGAGCAAAAGAAGAAAGGCACGAAGAAACAGAAAAGTATTATAATATCAGCTTTAGTATACTGCTTAAAGAGAGCAGTAATAGCAGGCTTTTAAAAGAAATCGAAAAGAACAAAGAACTAACTAAAAATGAGGCCATGTTCGCATTATCCTCTATTTTAGTATCCTTGGTCTTTAGCGGTATAGGCTCAATTACAACAAGAGGATTTGGAAAACTTAAGATTACAGACTTATCACCAGGCCAACATTTTAAAGAAGAAGTATTAAAACTTAAGAAAATCTTAGTAGAATTATATCAACATAAAAATAAAGTAATACCCAAACTTAATGAACTCATACATTCAGCCTTAAAATACGCCTCATCAGCCAAGGGATTAGGAGCGATAAATGGGAAAATTTCCTTAAACAATATTCCCCAGTGCTCAGCACTTTTACCAGGCTGCAGCCCACCAATCTTTCGTATGGAAAAAATTTGCGTTCCAAAAAATAACTTACCTAAAAATAAAGATGTTATCAAAATTTTAGAATGTATCGGTAAATCTACAATGAAGACTGAATGGAAAAATGCAAGAGGTATGCGACTGTGGAGTGTGGGAAAAAATTTTCATACTTGGGTTTTAGGTTTACCTCGTTGTCAAATGCCACACGAAAAGAATGGAGAGGTTTCCAAGCTGACTGGATACATTTTTGATGGTAACGAAAAAACACGTAGGCAGTCACCCATTGGGTTCACAGTTCTGAAACTTGACAGTGGAGAATATTGTATATTAGTATACGGGTTCTTGACAAGTGAGTATGACCAGAAATTATCCAAAATAGAACACATAGGAATTCGTAAAGGTAAAAGTACCATTAGAAAAGTCATTAATGGAGGGATAGAGACTCCCTCTGGTGTGTTTCGAGTTACTTCAAGAGATTCTATGAGTTTTTACCAAAAGTGTTTTGATGCAGCATACGATTTTATTA
>CAZECW010000129.1:0-6700 GCA_964510585.1 uncultured archaeon
GTGGTTTATTGTGATCCTTTTGTTGGGCTTGTTTTCAAGTTCTGGGTCTTGTTGCTTTTTGCACACGAAAATCTAGTTCGCTTGCGTCGATTTAAGGAGTGCGGTGGCCCAAAACATATACTTTCCGTTTACGGTAAAAAATGTAAAATAGGGAGGTTAGGGAAAAATGAGGAAGGTCGCAGTTGTTGGAGTAGGAATGACAAAGTTTGGAGCCCTTTACGATCAAGACGTGAAGGAATTGACGGAGGAGGCAGTATGGAACGCTCTTCAAGACGGAGGTGTTGACCCAAAGGATATACAGATAGCATATTGCGGTAATGCGGTACCAGGTGTGGTGAGTAGACAGGCAGGCATCATTGGCCAGATAGGTTTGATGAGTGTTGGAATAACGGGGATACCCATCACAACGGTTTCCAACGCTTGCTCCAGCAGCACTTGCGCCTTTAGAGAAACATACTTTGCTATAGCCACTGGCCTTTACGATGTGGGCCTTGCATTCGGAGTCGAAAAAACAGTAATGAGGAAAGAAGAAGCAACTATGGCTACATTAGCCATAGGCTCCAAATTCCTAAGCTTGGGGGCAGATGGAGAGCTGGAAAACATATACGGTATATCCTTTCCGGGATTTTTTGCTAACGCGGCTCAGAGGCATATGCACCTTTACGGGACCACCCGAGAGCAGATGGCTAAAGTAGCTGTGAAGAATCATCATAACGCCACTATGAATCCCTACGCCCAATTCCAAAAGGAGATCACAATTGAAGATGTATTCAAATCCCGCATGGTTGCTTATCCTCTAACTGTCTATGACTGCTGTCCATTGTCGGATGGAGCCTCAGCTGCAATTTTAGTGAGTGAAGAACTGGCAAGGAAGTACACCGACACACCTATATGGATTAAAGGCACCGGTCAGGCCTCCGGGGTATATTCCAATACTGAGGAGGATTTGACTAGGTTTTTACCAACTATTAGGGCAAGCAGAGAAGCCTATAAGCAAGCTAAGATAGAGCCTAAGGACATCGATTTTGCCGAGGTTCACGACTGCTTCACTATTTCTGAAATCATTCACTACGAGGATCTCGGGTGGTGTAAAAAGGGAGAAGGTGGAAAAATGATAGAAGAGGGAATAACAGAGCTTGGAGGAAAACTACCTGTGAACCCTGGAGGAGGACTAAAGGCGCGGGGGCATCCAGTGGCAGCCACAGGGACAGCTCAGATAGCAGAGTTGGTCTGGCAACTGCGTGGCGAAGCTGGAAAACGCCAAGTGGATGGTGCCGAAATTGGACTAGCACATACTCTAGGTGGGCTAACTCACGCAGACGTTGCAGTAAGTGCGGTGGTAATTCTTGGAAGGGAATAAAGAACTATTACCCATTTTTTGAAATTCGGAATTTATTTACTAATCAAATTGGGAGAGAGTGGCTATGGTTGAATCTGAAGTTTTTGACAAAATAATGCCTATGGAAGAAGCTGTTAAGAAATTTGTGAGAGATGGAGATTTATTGAGTATTGCTAGTACTGGTACTCCCTCTCCATATGCGGCAATTCACGAGATTGTCAGGCAAAAGAAAAGAAATTTAACTCTCTTGCAGGCGGGATCAGGACAAGAGACGGAAATACTTGTGTGGACTGGATGTGCCAAGAGATTTATAGCTTCTTATCAGGCTAGGGTAATGGCAGGTGAGAGGGCCTTTGACCGAGGATTACGCAAGCACAAAGTTGAGGTAGAAGAATTCACAAATTATACTGTTACAGCTATGCAGATGGCTGGGGCTTTGGGTCTACCCTGTTTTCCCGCACCACTTTCCTTAGTGTGTAGTGATATCTACCGCAAAAGAACTTTTATGGGTGAAAATAAAATAGTTGTAATGGATAATCCATTCAAGCCCGGCGAAAAAATGGCTCTTTTGCCTTCGATAATTGCAGACGTCTCGGTGGTCCACGTTCAGAGAGTAGACAAGTATGGTAATGCTCAGGCTTGGGGTGGCCTTGCGTCCACCAAGTGGGGAGCTCTCTGCGGAAGAAAAATCATAGTTTCGGCTGAAGAAATGGTTGAACATGAGGTAGTAAAATTCAGTCCCAACTACACTATTATTCCTAGTTACAAAACAAGTGCAATCGTAATAGAACCCTGGGGAGCTCATGCTACTGACCTTACGGGTTACTATGATTTGGATATGCCATTCGGAATGCTTTATTACATTAGCTCCATTGGTGGAGATGAGAGCTTTCAAGCCTGGTTAGATGAATGGGTGTATGGTGTATCCAACCGTACAGAGTACCTTAAACACTATTCTGAAAAGTTTGGTCCCAAGGCTCTTGATAGGCTTAGGGTAAAGTATAGGCCGAGTTCTGAGGTGAATTATGGAGGAAGTTACCAGACGTATCGTGAAATGTTAGGCATAACTGATGAGATGATGGAAAAAAGCCCCGACTTATTTGAAATAGAGGTGGAGTGAAGAAGTTGCCAAGAAAAATTAGGTTAACTTTAGATGAGATAATGTGTTCTGTCGCTTCGAGGGAGATTAAGGACTGGGATGTCGTTATAGTTGGTCACGGGTATCCCATGCTCGCCGGCTACTTAGCCAAGAAGACTCACGCACCCCACGCCGTATTGATTACGGAATGCGGTTTAGTGGATCCAGATGTTTACCGTCCCATGCAACACCCAAACGATTTCTGCAGCACAATGGGGGTGTCCATGTGTACGGATATACCTGACCTATTTGCTTCAAACCTGTTTCGGGGATATGTTGATGTTGGTTTCCTATCGGCTGCTGAGGTTGACAAGTACGGAAATATAAACACCTCCTATATTGGAGGAAAGCACTTTGCAGGTAGCGGAGGAGCGAATGAAATTGCGGGTTATGCCAAAAGGACAATCATTATGCTGAGACATGGAAAATTCGTTGAAGAATGTGAGTATATCACTACTCCAGGATACCTTGAGGGTTACGATTCACGTTACAAAGCGGGATTGCCGGAAGGAACCGGCCCCTCAATCTTGGTGAGCACTAAGGGAGTTTTCCGTTTTGATGAGAAGACGAAGGAGATGTATTTGGAATCTTACTATCCGGGAGTAACTGTGGAGGAGATCCAAAAGGAAATTCCTTGGAGACTTAAGATATCTCCTAATTTGAAGCAGACTGCACCACCCACAGATGAGGAACTACGCATAATGAGGGAGTTTGCTCCAACTATATCTCTCGGACGGTCCTTCTATGTGCAAATCATGATGAACTATATGCAAAAATTTATGCAGGATGCTCAAAAGGCAAAACTAGAGACCTGAAGGATAGGGAATTGGGGGCTAAAGTTTATTGAGGAGTGAAGACTGGGCAGACTTATACGGTGATGGCATACTCAAGCCGTGGTATGAAATGGTAAACAAAAGCCCTTGGGTGGAAGACAATAGAAGATGGCTAAAAGTTTTACCCAAAAATTTTCCTAAAACCTTAAATTATCCAGAAGTTCCCCTGTTTGAAATTTGTGACCAAGCAGCTTTAAGGTTCCGTAACAATGTTTCTGTTTGCATGATACTTCAAGACCTAAAATACACTTATCTAGAGATGAAGTATTATAGTGACCAACTTGCCTCAGCTTTACGTGACCGTTTCAACATTGGAAAGGAAGTTTCCGTAGCAATTGATACATGGAATAGCCCCGAATTCGTTTTCAGCCTATTTGGGGTAAACAAAACTGGAGCTTCATGCACCCTAATAAACCCTCTATTAACAAAAGAGGACATCGAATACACCATTAACGACGCGGAAATAGTTGACACAATAATTGTGGATAGCAAAGTTTACCCTAAGGTCAGAGACATAAAGAAGCTCAAAAATTTCATCATAGCAGGCCGAGAAGAAATACCAGGAACAATCAACTTCTGGAAATTAATAAAGTCCTATAAGCCTAAGCCACCCAAGGTAGAAATCGAACCCAAAGAAGATATAGCGGCCCTAATATATACTGGAGGAACTACAGGTAGACCTAAGGGTGTTATGCTAACCCACTATAATTTAGTTGCAAACACCCTACAGTGCGCTTATACTGGACAACATCCCCTACAGGCGCGATCAATGTTCGGGAAGGGAGTAACATTAATAATACTTCCCATATGCCATATTTCCGGATACGTGATGCTACTTAATGCTGTTTATGAGGGCTCCATGCTGGTAATGGAAAACACGTTTGACCCCAAACATATTTGCGAAGCCATACAATGGTACAGGGTAACAAGATTTCCAGTTGTTCCCACAATACTAGTTCTATTAATAAATTTCAAGGAAATATCCAACTATGACCTCAGCTCCCTCACCCTTGTGGGATCCGGAGCTATGGCTTTGGCCCCCGAAGTAGCCAACAGATTCGAGGAAATAACCGGTTTAAAGGTAGTTCAAGGAATGGGGCTCACAGAGTGCTGCGCAGCCGTACTTTCGAACCCTATTTGGTCACCCTCTCTCATAAAACTTGGAAGTGTAGGAATACCAATCTTGGATACTGATGTCAAAATCGTTGACCCCATTACAATGGAGGAGCTTTCCGTGGGCCAAGAAGGAGAACTCTGGGTTAAAGGACCGCAATTGATGAAGGGATACTGGAAAAATCCCAAAGCCACAGAGGAGGCAGTTAAAAATGGCTGGATGCGAACCGGGGATTTAGCAACGATGGATGAGGAAGGCTACATCTATCTTTCTGGAAGGCTTAAAGACATCATAAAATATAAGGGTTACAAGCTTTTCCCAGACGAAATAGAAGCCAAAATGTACGAGCACCCCGCCGTAAAGGAGTGCGCAGTGCTTGGGGTACCAAATGAAGTCTCAGGTGAGGAAATCAAAGCCTTCATAGTCCTTAAAGATGGATACCAAGGAAAAATAACCGAAAAGGAAATTATTGATTGGGCCAAAGATAAACTGGGCCCAATAAAGTATCCCAGAGTGATAGAGTTTAGGCAAAATTTACCAAAAACCCTATCGGGTAAGGTCTTAAGAAGAAAACTAAGAGAAGAAGAAATGCAAAGGATAGAAAAATAAAAAAGTGAATGTAGTTTTTAAAACTCATTAAAAAAAGCTTTTCATGTACGATAAAAATTATTAAATTTTGAAAAGGAGGGAGTAAAATGATTAAAACGCAACTAACAGAAATGTTAGGAATAAAGCACCCAATAATACAAGCGCCTATGGGGCCTTTTTATACAACCAAGCTTGCGGCAGCAGTAACAAATGCTGGAGCACTCGGAATAATATCACATACTAACCTCTTCGGCAAGGACCCCGTGAAAGAGATGGAAGAAAACGTCAAATGGGTCGCAGAAAATAGTGAAGGACCCTTCGGAGTAAACATCAGAGTTGCGAGACTACAAATTGACGCCCCAGAACTAATCAAACTGGTAATACGACTAAGAAAAGAAAATCCTGAGCTTAGAGAACGACTAAAGGTAGTAATAACCTCTGCTGGAAACCCTAGACCACCGGCCACCGAATTTAAAGCACACGATCCTGAACTAATACATTTCCATGTGGCTCCAACCCTTTATCACGCCCTGAAAGTGGACTCACTGTGCGATGGTATAATAGCCACAGGCTATGAGGGAGGAGGGCATCAGAGCTATGAGGGAGTAAACACTTCGGTTCTTGTTCCTGAGGTTGTTGAGAAATGTAAGAAGCCAGTTGTAGCTTGTGGAGGGTTCTTTAATGGGAGAGGGCTCGCCGCTGCCTTGGCTATGGGTGCGGTAGGTATTCAGATGGGTACCCGCTTCATAGCAACTAAGGAGTGCGAATTTCACCAGAATTATAAGGAGTTCATTGTGAGGTCAAAAGATGCGGATACCATTGTTACTCAGGGAATGCTAGGACCTATTAGGCTACTTAAGAATAAGTACACAGAGGAGCATCACTATATTTTGACCAAGGAAGAAAAGATTGAGTTAGAGCGGAAACTGGATTTGGAGAAGCTTATCGAGGATCAGAAGAAATATGAACTGGTGTATCAGGGGGAGATTGAGAGGGGGCCGGTACTTTGCGGACAATCATGTGGTGGAGTTAATGATATTCCAACAGTAAAGGAAGTTATTGAGAGGACAGTCAAGGAAGCAGAAGAAATACTTAAGGGAATAGGGAGACTTGTAGTTTGATGACTTCGCATTAGGTTTTCTAACTCAATTTCTTAACCCAAATACCACATCCTCTGTGAATTTTTTGGTATTTTTTTATTCTTACCAGTTTCTGCTTCTTTTCTTGCGGGGATTTTGAGGCTTCACAGAAATTTTTTGATAAAAGTAAGTTCAGCATTCCCAGTATGGACTTAATTCCGCAAAATGGAAAAAATAAACCAAGGGTGCAGAAAGAAGGTTTTAAGACCTATTCTTCTTATAATTGTAACGAGTCTATATTTCTGAAATTTGCCAAGGGCGTAAAAAGTCTTTGGTGCACAATGATGTTAGGGGGCTCTTCCAACCCTAACGGAGCATTATCCGAAACTACTGCAACACGCTTCCCAGATCTCACCGCATTCCCCTAACCTTCCCAGTAACACCAAGTGTTTCTAAGGGGACTGTCGAAGGCGCGGTTTCTCCTCTGCTTTCAACTCCCGTTTTTTAGGGTGTTACAATCACCTCCTTGACTGCTTGCAGGGTGCTGGTCTCAGGGGGCGGTTTCCGGTACGCTCGCACGAGGCGCTGGTAGACTGTTTTCCAAGAGCC
>CAZECW010000130.1:0-8921 GCA_964510585.1 uncultured archaeon
GAGCGACGACATAATTGAAAAAGTGAAGGAGAATTTGTTGAGGTGGGAATAATGAATGTTACTCCAGCGATTCCTGAACGAATAAGAAAGAAGTTCCTAAAAGAAATATTAGAAATGTATTCTCAAGGCGAGTTGTCAGCAAGTAGAGCTTCACAAATGCTTGGCATCCCTAGAGCTGCCTTCTACAAGATTTTAGCTGAAACAAAAACTCCTCTCCCAAAGAAACTGAATGAGAGCATCAAGAAAGAACTCAAAGAGTTACTAAACATTGAGGAATGAAAATTCTCTATTTCTTCATACCCAAAGAAGAAACCACAGTTACAGGAATCTTTGACGAGAAAACCCTAGACTATAGGCCGTGGCGATTGTCAAAATTGGTTTCTGTTAATGGCCAATAGGAAAACATTGATTTTTCGCAATTGTTACCGCTCTACGTTGGGTGAGCTGCCAACCGTTGTCCAAAACTTACCCATCTAGGACATTCTCCCAGATGGTGTTCGGTTCCCGCACCAACAGGGGAGCAACTGCCGTTCTGAATTTCCATATCTTCCCGTATACGGGGAATCCTTCGAGCTTCATCCCTGGCTTCATCTTGGGTACAACCCGCCCTTCCGCAAAGGGACTGCATACGCTCGCATTCGGGGGGAACGGGTTTCAATTGGATAAAGGGCTTCATCGTTTCCTCTGGCTCTCTCCCCACATTCGATAGATTCGCAAAATCTGCCTTTTTTTAGGCTTTTCCAGTGCTTCTCAAAACCTGTTTCCCGGTCTTTTTTCGCTCCAACTTGTTTTAACCTTAAAAATTAATGAGAAACGCAGATAAAACCGTAAATTATTAGGCTAAAGAGTGAAGAAAACAGCAAAGATTCTGCGAATCTATTGCCCGAGGTTTGAAGTCGCGAAGGAACTTGGATTTGGGGAGAGAATAACTGATTGGAACCACATCATAAGCAGTTCGATCTATCGATAATTTCCCCAAAAAAAGGGGTTTTGCTCTAAGCTCTAACAGCTAAAATAAAGACAAGTTTTATAGGGGAAACTACCATTAAGTTGAAATGTGGAGGTAGTTGAATGGTGGAATCAAAAGACGATTTTACCTTAATTCTTGAGGAATTAAAGGCTATAAGAAGGGATCTTGCCTACATTAAGAAGCACATGATAGAAGTGGATAATCTTTTAACAAAGGTAGAAGAATTGATGCTAAAAGAGGCGGAGAGAGAGTTTACAGAGGGAAAGACCGTAAAACTTGAAGATTTAAAGAGGGAGCTGAGTGAGCTTTGAAATTCAATTAAGTACTAGAGCTTACAAATTTTTTAAAAAAATTCCTAGGGATGTGTACATTCGTTTAATAAATAAAATAGAAGAATTGGCTGAAAATCCGTTTCCAACCGGTGTGAAGAGAATTTTTGGGAGGGAAGAAAAGCTATTTAGAATAAGAGTTGGAGATTATAGAATCCTTTATGAGATTTTTCCGGATAAAAAGGTAATATTAATAGTGAATATTGATAAGAGATCAAAAGTTTATAAATAATTCAAGAGATATTTAGAAGCTAATTATTAGCTCGACAATGTTAAATTTGTTTTTTTAGATTTCTTATTGGGTGTTCTGCCCTTTTTGAGAAACACCCTAATTGATAGTGAAGGAGACAGTTGTCCGAAACTTACCCATCTAGGACAGTTCCTTTATGGTGTTCGGTTCCTGCTTCGTAGGGGAGCACTTGCCCTCTTGGGGCATGAAACTCTCCTCTCTCGCGGGCGTTTTTTGTGTGTGTCCTGCGCCCAACTGGCGTAGTAGATTATGAAATTTTTTGCCTTTTTTGTAGTATTCCCATCCTTGGAGTAATCCTTTTTCTTGTGTTTTTTCCAGCGAAAAAGGGTGGTTTATTGTTCCCCAATTTTTCCCCGGCGCGGCAAGAAAATGATAAAAATTTAGATTATGTATTACAGGTGGTGGGGTATTTGGGCTCTTTAAACTGTTTCTCAAATTTGAGTGGCTTACCTTTTTTGGAGCAACTTTTTGATAAGTGAGGTTAAGAACAGGGTGGGAAAAATGGAAAGCAGAACATTAATAACTTGCTAACCGTATTTGGTGGCAGAACCCGAAAGAAATTTAATATCATTGTTATTTTTTTTATACAAAGAATGTGGAAGATCTTGTTTCCTAGTGAGCTTTAAGTGCAGTGATGGGTGGGTGTTGAGAAGTATGATAGTTGGCTATATTCTTGAAACTTCTCATGGTTTACTTGTTTATGATAAATTCTTTAATGTTAAACCATCCATTGACACGCATCTGGTTGCTTCTGCTTTTAATTCTATATGCTTGTTTACAAAAGAGATTCTTAATGAGCCCGTTGAAGAGATACTAACTAATGGGAGCAGAATTGTGGTGGCGCATGATGGTAATGTGATGCTCTCAATTATTTCCCAGAATACTTCGGCGATGGCAAAGCAGCTTGCAAAGAAGTTCGTGAAGCTCTTCTCAAAAAAGCTCCAAACAGAAGACAAATGCATTGTTGTCTGTGACGCTTTGATTAGCAAGATAAAAGATGAACTAGACGAACTCGACCGGGAAATAATTGAGATAAACGAGAATTACAAGCACCAAAGCTACGTGTGAGGTTCGAGAATGGTTGAAGTACACGAAATAAGCGATGGAGTCTACCTGTTCTCCTCATATCTCCGGGAAAACCAAATATCGGTAGCATCATTCCTCATCGTGGACGAGGAACCAACCCTCATAGAAACCGGGACGCTGGGGGCGGCTAAAAACTTCATCCCCGAAATAGAGAAAATAGTCCCCGCCGAAAAAATATCCAACATTTTTGTGACCCACGAGCACCTGGACCACATGGGTGGCCTACCTGAATACGTATCGGAAGCCTACAACGCCAAAATCGTGGCACACCAGTTCACAAAAGCCCAACTCGGATTCATGGGAATAGTTGGGAAAACAGTCCTCACACTGGGAGGAGAAACAATACAAATAGGCAAGAGGAAAATAGAAATCATACACGCCCCAGTGGAAACTGCAGGCACAATCATATTCAACCTTCAGCCTGACGGAATCCTCTTCTCAGGAGACTACTTCGGACAACTAACAGAAGAAAAATGGACACTACACATAGAATCAACAGAAGAACTCCTCAAAAAAATATATGAACTACACCAAGGACTCGGATACACCCAACAAGACATAAAAACATACCTCTCCCCACTACTCAGAATCCCACTAAAAACAATAGCCCCATCACACGGCTCAATAATCCAAAAAGACCTAAAACAAGTAATAGAAAAAACACTAAAAACAAACCTCAAACCAGCAAAAAAAGGCACCCTATGGTCAAAAATATTCGGCAAATAATACAATACCAACAAGTTTGCCTAACCTACGAGCTGCCTCCTCCCGAATTTTTATTTTAGCGTACATAATATAAAGGAATGCCTATATAAAGTTATAATGTTCACTGTTTTCTGGCACAGTTAACCCGATGGCACCTGTTGTGCGCTGTACATTTCTCGTCTCAAACGCCCCTTCTTCTTGGACGTGTTTCAGCGTGCTTAACCTGTGGAACAAATGCGAGCAGGCCCCCTCAGGGGGCTTAAGGACACTTTTCAAACATTCAAACAATAAGCAACTCCCAGTTAATTGTGCCCGTTTTCTATGCGTCAGGTTTTTTAGTTTAGTTGAAAAATATATTTATGGTGGCTTTTATGGAGGAGCTTGAGCGCCTGCTCAAGGAGAAAATGAAGATTCTTAAACCAAAAGAATGCGCCGTAATTTATGATGATGAGAGAGGGCTTCTCATCAGTGTTTGTAATGAGGAAGGAAAGATAAAAATAGTTTCAAAAAAAGTAGATGAGCTCCAATGATCATAGATTCCTCAACCATACCTTCAACCAGACCTTACCACTTTTACTCAGCAAAAAGACACATTTTAATAGTAGTCTCGAATCCAAAAAGCTTAGAAGGCAAAGTCTCAGATATTAGGGAACTCTTAAATTTTGAGGACAGGGAGCTGGCTGAGGCGGCTAGAAGGGTTCTTGAAGCCGCCCTGGAGAAAATAGTTGAACTCGGAATTCCCTTCATTCTGGGGGAGATTTTGGTAGAGGTTGATTTTGAGGATCCCTCATGGAGCTACGCGGTGTTAACACTGGAAATTGTTGTCAGAGAGGATCTCTTTGAAACTTTGAGGGAGAGGATCGTGAATGTTGCCTACTCTGGTTTAGAGCCTGAAAGAGCTTCGCGGGTGCTGCTAGATGTTCGACCCTATAGATTTTCTGAAACTGGCTGAAAAACTTTTAACGCATGACGAGGCAAAAATTAGAACTGTTATCAGTAGGTCCTATTATGCCTCCTTCCTATACGTGAGGGAAGTTGCCAGTTTAGGGGAATTAAAGATGCCCAGAGTTCACAGAGAAGTGATCCGATTTCTCTATGGGAGGAACCCACTTGCCGCAAACACCCTCCACCTACTAAGGCGGCTTAGAAACAGTGCAGACTACGATTTAAAACGTGCATTCTCAATATCCGAAGCAAAGCTATCAATCAACTACGCGAAAAAAATTATAAGCAGCATAACCTAAGAGAGGTTGTTTATAATGGTGGAGGAGAACAAACTATAGAAAAGGCTTAGAGGGCGATACCAGCCTAAATGAGATGGTGAATGGTCAGTTACAGAAGAACTATAAAGCATAGTCGAATCGAGTAGAGAGTTTCGGGAAGGATTCAACCTGAGATGAAGCCTCTCGACACAGAAACCATAGTTGAACTACTTCGATAGATAGAACACAAATTTGGAGCAGCATCCATCAAAACCCTAATGGAAGTTCTGAGAGGAGAAGCCAAAAAGGAGTCAAAGAGCTCCTATAGGATAGCTTCTTGTCATAAATTTGAACAACAGGATAATCGAAACCTCTTGTTACCCACATCAAAAATTAAAGGAAAGTGGAATCACACTAGATGCTAACTCCCTCATAGATGCAACCGCTATTGCTCAGGATCTAAGACTTGAAACCAACACTTCCAAACACTTGGACTAAAAATAGAGTACCATCAAAAAAAGAACCTCATATTGTCTTAGCCACCCAGAAAAAAGACAATTTGAATCACTAATAGCACTGATGCAAATACCAGAAATACAGGTTCAAAAATAAAGGGGCGCATTTGTGGAGAATAATCCAAACACGAAATATAATATGGCATATATTAAGGGTAAATATCTTTTCTTCTCTTTGAAGGCGACTGTTTGTGTGAAATGTTTTTTCCTCTTATTGGGGGATGAATTTTGTTCCAGTTCCGCCGTGTTGTGTACGCCTAACTCTTATTTCAGTAACTACGGGATGCGTGGTGGCAACCCCTGAAACTATGGAGATACCGTTGGGCAGGAGTGGTATGCGTCCAATGTCGTCTGCACTTGAATAGTCAAGGTAAGGCTTAAGATACTCCAAATCATAGTTCCCCTCAATGCGGAACACTATCTTTGTCCCACACTGACTCAGGATGTCCTTATCTAAACCCACTATTCTCTGGCTTGTAATACAGAGTCCCAAACCAAACTTTCTCCCCTCACGAGCTATTTTGCGCATCTGCCTCCTACTATAAGTATTAGTCTCCTGAGGCGCGAAACGGTGACTCTCCTCAACAACCACAAGCATAGGGGGAATGGCACCCCTCTTACGTGCCTGAAACAATTTTTGAAGAATAACCCCAGCAATTATCCTCCTCACCCTCTCATCCATATCCCCACTCAAATCAATTATACTCAAAACACCAGGCTTAACAACATCACCCGTGTTGAACCCCTCACCGAATATGCCCAGCTCTCTTAAAACAGTTATACGCCTCAAAGTGGAGAGAACAGTGTTCCTCTGAAACTTCCACTCCTCAGCAGCACGTTCCACCGCCCCAACCAAAACATCAGGGTCAAAGTTCCGCCTCTCCACGCCAAGCCGCTTCATAGAAAGAAAGAGGAGGTCCGACTGAACATCACTCATTCCACATATTTCACTTATTGCGTAGGCGTCCAGGTCACCCATACTTATTGTGAGTTCAACCCCACCATTTCTGCCAAGCCCCCTTGGAATATAGCTTACAGCCGGGTATCCCTTAGGAGTAACACCAAACTCCCCGCAACGCTCAACATCCCCAATGCTTTTGTTCGGCTGCCTGAAGGTACCATACTCGCCATGAGGATCAATAACCAGTACTGGAAGATTCTTCTCCAAAAGCTCCTCAATAAGCACACCAACAGCATAGGACTTACCGCTCCCAGTAGCTCCAAGCACAGCCACATGGTGCCTCACAAGCTTCTCTGGATCCAACAGCACCCTTATAGAATTGTTTCCCCTCATCAAACCAATGTAGAGACCGTCACTGGGCAACCCTAAAAAGCTGGTAAGCAGTTTTGTGTCAGCCCTATAAACCATGTCGCCGGGCTCAGGAGCATCCTCAGGTGGAAGAATCCTGCCACTTTTAACAATTCCAACCACCCTCACCCTTGCCACCCTCCACCTACTAGACCTTGTTGGAAAACGGGAATCCACAGTTATGCCCCGGGCAATATGGTACTTTACAAACTCTGGGTCACTGTAGTACTCATTGTAGCTCTGAATGCTGGAAATACGGCCAACAAGAACACTAAGCCCCAAGGGCACCTCCACATATTCCCCCACCTTTACCTCTGTTTCCTCAGCCACCTGAAAATCAAAACTCAAGTGGTTGGGTGTGTTATCTCCACAGACTATGACTCCCAAATCCCTTCTTTGTTGAAGTGGTTGGTTGCCGTTCTCAGTTCTTTTCTGCATTCTCCTTTCTCCTCCCAGCATCTTTTAATCTTTTCAAGTCCCTCGTTCTCTGAAGCTCATCCCATAATCCCATAATTCCAGTTTTAATTGAACCCTTAACAGCCCTCATCAACTGCTCCAAATTAACCATAGCCACATTTTTAGCAGAGGAAACCACACTTGGCCCACCCTCAAACCTCGCCTTCAAAGGAATAGATGAGAGACTATAAGCCAAGTCCGCAATCCTCTTCTGATCCTCAAGAGGATTCCTAGAAACAAACTCATACTTTGTAACAAACGGCTTCTTCATAACATAAAACTCATATATGTCCTCGGTTGGAGGCTTACCCTTCTCACGCCCCCTCCTTATGAGGCAAGTTGAATCACCATCCCTCAAAACCATAGAGAGAAAATTCAAATCGTTGGTGGAGCCCAAATCCCGCTTCAAAACCCCACGAACTATTTTAAAGAAAAAGTTATCCATAGAAATTGGAACCACACCCACAGGAACAACATCCCTCTTCCCCGCAGCCTCAAGAAAATTGTAATACAACTCGTGGCAGCGATCCCTCAAACGCACAAGCTCCCTTGAGTAAACCATAAAGCCATGAGGAGCAAGAGAACCCAACCTAAAAAACACCTGGAAACGGTCACCAAACTCCTCAATCATCTCAATCGCCAAACGGTAATGCTGAATCTCCCTCAAATAACGCGCAGCAATACTCCTACCAGCCTCCAAAAGCTCAGGAAAATCAGTCGACATCTCAAAAAAAGGCTCACCCTCAACAAAAGGCTCCAAACCCCTATAAGAATGAAGATCCGGAAAATAGCGAGACAAAGACTTACCCTGATCCAAAAAATTCTTATCAAAAAAACCCAAATACGCCCCACTACTCAAAGCAACCACAGAAAGAAGAGAAAAATCAAGAAGAGCCCAATGCTCCAACCTATGAGCAGAAGCAGAACCACAAACAAAAACATTATCCAAAAACAAGTCACCAGCAAACTTCGGCAAAACCAAAGTCTCACCAAGCAAACAATCCGCAAAACCCGTATCCTCCACCCTAACCCCACACAGCCTCTCCCTAACCTCACCCCCCAATATCTTGGGAAAATCCAGCTTCTCAAGAAGCCGACGAACCTTATCCGAAACCACCTCTGCCTGCGCCGCAACATCCTGACCCACAAAATCCTCAACCAAAACAGAAGACTTAGGCTCAAAGAGCAGCTCCCCTGTGACATCGTCAACCCGACTGGTATTCACCCGATACCTCCCAGCACCCTCATAGGTTAGAATATCCAAATTTGACAGGTCGTCAAGATAATCTTTAACCGCACGCTCAGTCAAATCCACTCTGTCAGCAAGGGAGGCTACATCCACTACTCCCCGCTCCGTAAATATTTCAAGGCAAGCATTTAGAATGAGAGTCAGCCTTGCACGGTAAGTTGATCCAGTCCGCCCCATCCTTGATCACACTCCGCTCCATATTCGAAATATATTTCGAATCCGTAATATTATATCCATAAAGACAATATAAAGACACCGATAAAAACAAAACTTCAAAATAGCGAAAAACTCGGTTAGTTAAAAACTTCAATTATAGAAACAAAAGAAAATAAAATTATGTGGAGAACTAAATAAATAAAAACTGAACACCACATCACCTCCACAGGAAATTTAGGAGAACCGAAAACAGCGAAAAAAACAGGAAAAACCACAAAAAACAAAAAAACAAAACAAAAACCACAAAAAATCCATCAAAGAAAAAATTTTAATAAAAAAAAGAAAAACAAAATTATGAAAATCCAAATAATTGAAATCAGAATTTCCAACGTCGAAACAACGCAGAGCAGAAATATAACATACTCAAATTTGCTGAAGAAGGCGTAAGAAGTCTCCCCGATTACTCGAACACATTTATAAAGCACCAGCAATTTTGCCAGTGTTCGAGTGGACTCTACAAAAAGAAGCATTTATAAGCCACCAAAACAAAAAATAAACCATATAATATAACCCTTGCAAAAAGAGTTCCTCAGCAACGAGGATTGAAAGTATTCCGCATTTTTGTGAGAATGGGGACTTTTTGGTTAACTTGCAAAAAGAGTTCCTCAGCAACGAGGATTGAAAGTATTTATAG
>CAZECW010000131.1:0-15978 GCA_964510585.1 uncultured archaeon
TGCGTCTTGTTTAGCCCCTTAAAGCCCAAGCCAAACCCTTCAGCTACCAACAACTATTTATATACCATACTTTCAAATAAACTTTCTGGCGATTCATCCCCACGACTAAAGTCGGGGGCTTTCTCGCCAAGGTTTTGTAAAAAGAGTATATATCCTCCAATTATTTTGTTGTACTTGTCTAATTTAAATTATATAACCATATTTTTTAATTTTTTAACTCTTCGAAACATACAAGTATAAATTTATAAACTCGGGCTGAGAACACTATTACAACTTAGGTCATTTAGGTTGGGAGAGGAAGCTTATTGTCTGAAAAAGATTCTAGGGAAAGATTTAGAATAGATGTTATTCACTCCAAGAGCTTGGAGGGTAACCCCATCAATAGCCCTGTGGACCGCGACTTATCCATTTATCTTCCCCCTGACTATTTTGATTCTGGGGATAAAAGGTATCCTGTGATTTATTTTTTGCAGGGGTATACTGGAAATAATAAGCGTTGGACTGTGACTTCGCGTCTGGAGGATAACCTGCTTATTCCTGTAGCTTTTATTCCCAAGGATGTTCTTGCAGAAATGGATTTGGACCGGCTGCCTTCATTTGAAAAATTTGACAGACTCATACAAAGCGGAGAACTCGACCCATTTATCTTTGTGCAGCCAGATGGCAGTCTGCATCTGCCAAATAAGGACGGTCTTAAAAATCCTACTGGGCAGCTGGAAACAAAGGGAAGCTACTATCTTAACTCCCCATACACGGGTAACTTCGAGGACTACGTGGTGAAGGATGTCATAGAATATGTGGATGCAAATTACCGTACTATATCCGATAAACAGCATCGAGGCTTGATTGGCGGTTCTATGGGGGGATATGGAGCTATGGTGATGGCTATTCATCACCCGGAGAAATTTGCGGCCTGTGTGGTTTTAAGTCCTGCGAATTTAACTGCTGATGTGCTTAATTTGAAGGTGGTTATTCCCATCCATGAGAGGCTTTTTGGAAGGGAGAGAGCTGCAGAGTATGGTTCCCTGTTGTGGAGCGATATTCTGCACACTGCAGACCTGGTATGCTCAAGGGATAAACCACTAATGCCCACAATTAAACGAAATAAAAATGGGGAAATCATCGGCTGGGACGAAGAAGCCTACAACAACCTGTACAAACATAACCTCAACTACATGATTAAGGAAAATCCAAACGCCCTGAAACAGGTAAAATTGATGCTCAAAACTGCAGCCAACGATGAATTCATGATAGCGAGAGTAACCGAAGAAATTCATAAAACATTAGTAGAGCGGGGAATAGAACACGAGTATGAAATATACTCTGACCCCAAAGCCGCTCTGTCTCCACACATTATTGGAATCTCATACAATGTTATTCCGGGAATAAAGTTCTGCCTGCGACAATTCCCAAAGAGAAGAGCATTGTAAAGATTAGCATCTCACCATACGGGTTTCACACTTGGGACATTTGATATCTTTACACGATTCTCCCTCTTTTAGTGGCACCATCTCTCCACAGCACAGGCACAAGGCGAGGCCGCCCGGACCCACAGCATAGATGGGACCCCTTAGACAGATTTTGTCTTTTCCCCGGCCTTTACTACTCATAAACCTACCTCCTAAAAATAAATCAACCCAGTAGACCTCAATTACCTATCCATTATGAGAGTTGAATTTTACCAAAAATAATGGAGGAGTGGTACTAAATAAAATTACCTCTTAAAGTTTACCTTTTAATTGATAATGTTTCGGTTGTGTAAATTAAAAGCAGACTATGGTTTATGAACAATAATTGCTTTAGGAGTCTTCTTAAAGAGAAGCCCTATTACAAAAATTTGCTACTTTTAATAATTTCACTGGTTTATTGAAATTTTTTCAAATTAACATTGTAAAATTGCAAAAAATTCACCAAAACAATAAAAAATTGAAAAAAATAAAATTATGCAATGAGGCATAATAAGGAACCAAATGGAGGTTCTTTGTAGGAATTAAAAGTTCAGTGCTTCTTAGTTATTTAAAAATTTTTACAACTGAGTATTTTGAAATTTTTGGAAAAAAGTGTTTTTGATTCGTGAAATGAATCAACTATGTAAAATTAAAAAATTGAAGAAGAATTTTCAGATTAATATCTTCTTCCTCTACTTCTATCACTTCTGTATGGTCTGGATCCCCCATATCTGGATCCTGAATCGCCATAGCTTGGTCTGTATCGTCTTTCCTGCTCGTAAACCTTGTCCGAGAGGTTGTTTTCGTTGTTTACTTCCATTTCTTCGCCGTCTTCGACTTCCTCGAGGCTTCCGTATTTGCCAATGTTGAGCCTTAAGGAATTCTTGAATACTGATGTGTAGCCGTTGTTAAGTTTGTAGATGTGGTTTTCTTTCACCTTGTCTATGTCATCATTCCAGAGGGACAATAAAATGGTTCCCGAACTGTCGCCCACTAGGGCTTCGGTGACCCTCAAGCTCTCACCGGTTCTTCTTGACACAACTTCTCTTTCTTCGTTTAGTGATTTTACTTTGAATTTTACATTTATGCTCTTAAGACCTGGTCTTAAGTTCTCAATAATTAAATCTTGTGGTTCAATCATTTCAATTCATCTTTTTAAACAAACTTTAGAAAAAGAGTCTATAGGCTAAAAGTCAGCCCTAAACGTTTTTCTATGCATACAATGAAGCACTCCGCGTATATAAACCTTTTCGGAAACCAACACGCAGAACTGAATCCACCCGGAGAAAATGTCCTCACCAGAAATTTTAATACCACTCTTCACCTGCTTAAATACATTAGTGAAATTATAGGTGTTTAGATGGCTGAATTTGAAATAGTGGTGCCTAACTCAGCAGATAGGTACGATGAGTTTCTGGAACTTTTCGACCGACGAATAAAAATTTCTAGTCTCAAGAGGGTGGCTAGATTGGGAAGGGCGTCTTGGGATTTCAGTGGAGGCTTTCTTTCTAAGGGGAGTTTGCAAGTTTACCTGAGGGGAAATGATATTTGTTGTAGGGTAAGCACAGAGATAGAGGCTTTTCTCATAGTTATAGTCATGATTTTAAACTTGTTAATTGGCCTAATTTTTCTGGCCGTCGCCCTGGGAAACCAGAAAAAAATTGAGAGGGAAATAAGAATAGCCGTGGAGAGTGCAACAACACAAATTTTAATTAGCGCTTCCAAGAAACCCTTCAAAATACCAGTCGTGGAAGAAGAAAAAACCATGGACTGCCCGGGCTGCGGTAAAGCTTTACCCGAAGATGCAAACTTCTGCCCCCATTGCGGATTCCAACTGAAGTGTATGGTCTGCAACCTTCCTCTGGGCAGAGACAAAATCATTAGATGCCCCTACTGCTCCAGTCTAGCACATAGAGACCACCTTCTGGAGTATATCAAAGTAAAAGGAAAATGTCCAATTTGCGGAAAAAAATTGAAAAAAGACGAATTAGTTTGACTTCACAATTTGGCTTTTACTCTTCCCTGCTTTAGATTTTTTTAAGCTCATCCTCCATTGTGATTCTTCGCTAGAGCTAAAATTTATTGAAAAATCAGGTTTGCCTCGTGCATAGGGGCAACTATATTTTTAGGGCTCGTCCCTAATTAAGGTAGATTAGAAACTTTTTTAACCAAGAATAAATAGAAATTTTAATAATTTATACCTCGGAGTGGAGATGAATTGAGTTTTGCTGAGACACTGAAATGTTTGGAGTGCGGTAAGGAATATCCCTTCGATGAAATAATTTACAATTGTGGAAGCTGCGGAAGCAAGGGTCTCTTCCATGGCACTGTTGATGTGATCTACAATTTAGAGGGAGCAAAAGAGAAAATAGATAGGAAAGTTCTTGAATCCCGCCACCCATCAGTCTGGAAGTACTTTGAGCTTCTACCAATACTCGATGATTCAAACATAGTTTCCCTCGGCGAAGGTGGAACCCCACTAGTCAAATGCAACGGATACGCTAGGGAAACAAAATCGAAAAGCCTGTATATGAAGAATGAATTCGTTAACCCCACATTGAGCTTCAAAGACAGAGTTTTTACAGTGAATATTTCCAAGGCTGTAGAGTATGGTGTGAATACCATTGTTATGGCTTCCTCTGGAAACGCAGCTACGGCAGCCTCAGCCTACTGCGCTAAAGCCGGACTAAACTGCTACATCTTCATACCAGGTGAAGCCTCACTGCCAAAAATCGCAAACATAATCATGAATGGGGCGAAAACAATTAAGATTAAGGGAACAGTCGTCAATGCCGCAGTTCTGGCTGTGGAGGCAAGCTGGAAGTGGGGCTGGTACCAGTTAACCACAGCAAAAGCCCTCAGCCCCTATCAGGGAGAGGGATCAAAAACCATAGCCTACGAAATATGTGAACAGCTAGGCTGGAATGCTCCAGACTGGGTTTTTGTACCAATGGGTGGAGGGGACAACATTGGGGGGATATGGAAGGGATTCAAAGAATTCCACGAACTTGGATTCATAGACACCCTTCCAAGAATGGTGGGCGTACAGGCAGAAGGAGCTGCAACAATAGTAAACACCTTCAACCAGGGAAAAGACTACACAGAAGCACCCATGGAGGAAGCAAAAACAATAGCTGAAGGAATACGCGCCGGCGTCTGCCCCGGACCATGGCCCCTCATGACTCTCAGAGAGTCTAAGGGAATAGGTGTAGCTGTATCCGACAAGGAGATTTTGGAAGCAGAAAAAATGCTGGCAAAAACAGAGGGAATATTCTGCGAACCATCCTCAGCAGCGGCAGCAGCTGGCTTCAAAAAACTTAGAGAGCAAGGAAAAATTGACGGAACCGACATAGTGGTTTGTGTACTAACAGGTGCGGGATTAAAGGACATTGAAGCCGCTATGAAACTCATTGAGGAACCCCCAGAAATAGAGCCAAAAATAACGGAGCTAGAAAAACTAGTAAAGTAACAAGCTCTCTATGCTCCATCATTATCGATCCTAATTTTTTTCTACCGATTCCCCTAAATTCCTGCATCCTAAACTTAAGCTAAACAGTTCTGTGAATCGAAACTGGATTCCGTACTAAGAAAAAGAAAACACATAGAAAAAAGAATGAAAAGAGGGGGCAGCTATTTTTCGGATTGCTTATAACAAGCCGTTAATACTCCCTACATACAACAAGTGTGCAGGAGAATCAGTTTCGGATGTATTTTTCTCTTGTTTAGTTTGTATATTCTCCGCAGCGTTTATAGTGTGTTATCTTTTCTTAGACGTTTTAATTGGAGCGGATCTCCCTGGGCTTTTCTTGTGGCAGATCACTAATCTTCCAAGGAGTATCTCCCAGTAGACTAGTGTTTTTTCCCCAATCGTGATTGTACCCCAGCCTGATTCCACTCAGTCGACTTCTGAGGTAGACATCCCTAAGCAGGTCTCAATAACCTCCATACTACAAACTTAAAGCTAAGTCTGTAAATGCCCCTCCTTGCCCTCAATAACACGTGAATCTTTTAACAGGCATACTTGAACTATTAGCCACCCTGGGAAATAAAACTTATTCGATTCACAAAAAGAGTTAATGATTTCAAGTCTTCTATTTGGGAAGTGGTCTGCAAGGTATGTTGAAACTAAAATAAAAAAGGGGAGTTATTTCTCCCTTGCTGCTTTTCCGGTTTCCCTTACGAACGCTGCCAAGATAGGTATTATTGCCATGAGGATTGTGAAGAACACAGCAGCCCCAAAGAATGTTCCAGGCATCTGAATTAATGGCGGTGGAGCAATGAGATAGTAATAAACAGGGTTCATGAGCACACTTGACCAGTAATTTGCAAGGATGACATGATTGTAGAACAACTCAGCTATGATGTAGGAAAAAGACGATTCCTGGAAGAGGCCCCCCACAAGTGGAAGCACAGCGCTTCCGAGGTGCCCCATAGTGAGCATTATGCCTAGACCCAAACCTGCAAGCATAGGTCCCACTGCTCTTAGTTCAACCATCGTTTCGAATAGGACAGGAGCGAGTGCAAGTAGGAAGAAGCCAAAAATCGCAGCCGAGATGAGGAGAACGTTGCCAGATTGGGTTCCCAAAAGGTAAACCATGGGTATACAGATGATTGGCAGCGTCAGAAGGAAAGGTTTCCTCCTCTGAACTCTGTCAGAAAACCACGGAATTAAAAGCATACCGACACTTCCGGTGAGGGTGATTACACCCGAGACGAGACCGCCAGTCGTTTGTTCTAAGCGGATGAAAATGAAGGAGTACTGTGGCGCATACATTGAGATGTAAAGCTCAATCAGCTTCTGAATTAGGGGTGCATTTGACCATGCCATTCGCTCAATGAAGTCGGTTAGGAAAATGTAGATTCCAAAACCTAAGAAGAAAGCAGATGCGAGCAGCCAGTAGTCTCTAGAACCAGCTATCCTTGAAAGCCCTTCCCTTAGAGGAACAGGTTTCGTTTCCTCCCAAGGCTCCGGAGGCAGTTCAGGTGCTTCACGAGCTATCACGAAGAATATTACGGTTATTATCGCTGCGACAAAGCCATAGACTAGGAGTGCATTTTGAAGACTCGTTCGTGGAGCATACTCACCAAACATAGATATGAGCAAGGGTGTGACTATTAGACCCACAACCATTCCCAGATTGTTGGCGAACATTCCCAGACCTTGAGCCAGTGCCCTTTCACCTGAGGGGAACCAGTTCACGGCTGCTTTGGTTAGGCTAACAAAGATGAAGGCCATCGCCACTCCTTGGAGGAACTGGAAGAATAGAAGCCAGTTTATGTCGGGTGAGAAAACCCTGACTATACCCACAGTGGTAGTTAGTATAGCTCCGGCTCCGGTGCAGAAAACCCATCCTCTCTTGTCCACCAAAACCCCTATGGGAATACTGACGATTATCTCAGCGATGAGAGAAATTATAACTAGAAGTGTTATCGCCGTCTCACTTACCCCGGTGAGGAAGAATGCCTGTCTTACAGTTGAGGATATGGGTGCGAATGCGAGCCAGATAGGCTGAGCTATAAACCACACCAAGCAGTAGGCAAGAATTGCAACCCAGCGGTACCTATAAACCTGATACTTAGCAGAAGACATTCCACATCATCCACAGGACTAATTTTTAGGAGTGTCATTTGATATCACTTTTTATATAAAGATTTCTTTTCAATCGCTGTGTTGTGCAATTTTACTTTTCGGTTTCGTTTTTGGTGAAATTTTTGCAATTTGAAAAAATTCAAAAAAGGTAATTAAATTTTGAGAAAAGTTCTGAAAAAGATTATTTTGAGACTAAAATTCGTCAGGGATATTCTTTCTGAATGAATGGTTTCTAAAATTTATATCCGCAGTCTAGGAAAAAGTCTGAGTGCATTCCCCTGTTCTATTCGAGTACGCTCCTCGGTGTCAAAACCGTCGTAGCTGTCGAGTTGCTTAATCTGTTCTGCTGTGAGGTTTTCAGGTGCAAAAGGGTAATCGCTTCCAAAGAGAATTTGGGAAGACTCCACTAATTCTTGGAGGGAACGTAAGGCGTAGGGGGTAGTTGAAAGTGCAGTGTCATAGTATATTTTTTTGAGGTAACTTATAAATCCTTGAGGAGCATTTTTCGCCGCATCGGTTATCATAAATAGGCCCAGAGAAATTCGCCAAGCAAGGAAGGGGATGGTTCCACCTGCATGCGAAAAGATAAATTGGACATGTGGATTGCGTTCAATGGTGCCGCTATAAATAAGATTCGTTATTGTGCGGGTGGTGTCAAAAGTATACTCATACAAAGAGTAGGGAACATCGAGACCAATATGTTTAACTCCAGCGGGATCTGTGGGGTGGACAAAGACAACTGCTTTTCTGCGATTAAGTTCCCTAAAAACCTCATCAAAAAGGGGGTCGCCCAAATATCGGCCGCCAAAATTGGTCATCAATACCACACCATCAAGGCCCAGCGAGTCCATAGCATAATCTATTTCCTCTAGGGCAGCGTCCACATCTGGCAGAGGCAAAGTGGCAAAAGCCCCAAACCGCTGAGGGTTACCATGCACCAGATTTGCGGAGAACTCATTGCATATCCTTGCCAATTCTTGGGCAAAGGCGGAATCGCCGAAATAAACGCCCGGCGAAGAAATAGAGGTAATCGCTGCCATTATTCCATTACGATCCATCACATCAAGCATCATATTCTCAGACCATTGAGGAAAAGTCACTCCAGAAGTTTTGGTGATGCCCAGGCTATTTAGAGCTTTAACATATTCACGGGGAACAATATGGTGGTGTACATCAACACGATGAGGTTCAGCAAACATTACAACACTCTCTGAGATGGATTTTTTCTCAACTATAAGGCGGAACACCTTTTTAAATAGTTTTCACCCCCAAAGTAATCGATGCCAATCGGTTAAATGAACCCATAAAGAATGTGGTAGGGTAGGAACCTACCAGTATTTGATTGTTTGGAGGTTCTCGGTAATCATCCTCATTGTTTGCCAGGCTGGGAAGGAAATATTGTGTGAGCAACTCTATGTTTGAGGGGGGTGTTCATGTTTCCGCTAAAAGGGTTTAGGGCAGATTTTTTATGTACTGCTGGAATGAGTTGGTTTAGATCTGCTCTTCTCCAAGGTGAGCTATTTTTCCATTAAACATCTCCCGAAATATTTTTTCTGGTCTGGGAAGGTAGGGCACCATTGCTTAAAGGGGGCGCTTAAATGTTATTCTTTTTCTACGGAACTGAAGTTTTGGGACTAAAAGGTTATAAGGGAGATTCTCCAAATACTTAGAACTAAAATTATGTTATGAATGGGAGTTTGGAGAGGAAAAACTTGTCTGAATCTAAAGCAGTTAAAAAATATTCTGTGAAAGCCATAGCTTTGGATACTGGTGGAACAATGTCAGACACATTCATAATCGATGAAAAGGGAAGGTTCGCTGTGGGAAAAGCTTTGACCACCCCCCAAGAGGAATCAGTGGGAATCCTAAACTCCATAGCCGACGCCCTAAGCTATTGGAACACTAAACTAGAGGAAGGAGCGGCAACCGTGGAGGCTCTAGTTTACTCCGGCACCCTAATGACAAACAGATTATTGGAGAGAAAAGGCAACAGCAACATCGGAGTCATAGTGAATGCGGGATTCGAAGATCTCCACAGGCTGGGAAGAGCCCTACAGTGCTGGATATGGCTACCCTACTCGGGGCGTCTACACGCCAGAGAACATGAACACCCCAAACCGCTCATCCCAAGAAAAAACATTAAGGGTGTTCGGGGAAGAATCAATTTCTGGGGAGAACAGTTGATTCCGCTCTACGAAAACGATGTGAGAAAAGCCGTGGAAGAACTTCTCGACATGGGAGTCGATAGCATCTGTGTTTGTCTCCTCTGCTCCTACATGAACCCCATGCACGAGAGACGGGTGAGAGAGATTGCAGAAGAGGTTATGGCAAAGAAAGGCAAAAAGGTTCCAGTAGTTTTGTCCTGTGAACACAACCCAGTTAGAGGTGAAACTCCAAGGCTCAACGCTCTAATAATTGAGCAGTACGCAGCTGAACCCTCAAGACAACAGTTGATTAAACTATCAGAAACCTTCAAGAAGAAAGGAGTACGCGCGCCCCTAAGGATACTGACGTCTTATGGTGGAACAATTTCTCCGCAGCACAGGCAGTTGATAACCATTCTTATGTCTGGCCCCATAGGTGGAGTTATAGGCAGCAAGTTCATAGCGGAAAAGTATGGAATAAAGAACTTAGTATCGTCAGATGTTGGGGGAACAAGCTTTGACGTGGCCCTAATGATGGAGAAATATGTTCCAACCAAGTGGGAGAGCTCCATCGGAAGATATATACTTAACATACCAACACTGGCCCTGGACTCTATAGGCGCGGGAACCGGGATGTACGTTAGATACAACAAGATTACCGAGAACCTAGAGTTTGGACCAGAAAGCGCGGGATACCGCATAGGAGTATGCAACGAAGAGTCAGGAGTAACAACGGTAACCATGACCGACTGCAGCTTGATTCTGGGATACCTCAACCCCAAATATTTCCTTGGAGGAAAGGTTCCACTAAACAAGGAACGTGCACTTAAAGCCGTAGAGGAACAGTTAGCGGAACCCATGAAAACTGATCCCTACAGCACCGCTAGGGGAGCGTTGGATCTTATAGAGATAAGTATGAAGAACCACCTCAACGGTATGATAGAAGGATTAGGATTCAGACCCGAAAACTATGCTCTAATATCGTTCGGCGGAGGAGGACCACTACACGTGGCTGGATACTCTAGGGATATGAAATTCCAAGACATACTGATACCGGAGTGGGCTCCTGCCTTCTCAGCCTTTGGATGTGCCTGCGCCGACCACTCCTACAGACACGAGAAAACAGCGGATCTCATAATAACTCCTAACGGAGCCATGAACCCCATAGTGGCTATGATGCTGAATGCCACCTGGGCTGAACTCAAGCAAAATATAGTTGAAGAAGTTAAGAGGGAGGGAAGAGACCCCAGCGAACTGGAGTTCAGACCATCAGTTAGGTTGCAGTATCTGGGAATGTTGGACGACTTGGAAGTGAAGTCACCCTCGGATAACCTGCAGCCCGACGATGTATGGGAGATTGCCAGAAGATACGATGAACTATTTGAGGAAATTTTCTTGAGAGGCACAAAAAGCCCAGAGCTGGGATACCACGTTACCAAAGCTATAGCCACTGGAGTGGTTCCGGTACCTAAACCTGAACTTCCAACTTATGAGTTAAGCGGAAAGGAGCCGGAGGAGAAGGCTTCCAAAGGGTACAGAGAAATATTCTGGGGAGCCGGCTGGCATGAAGCTTCAATCTGGGAAATGGAGCTACTCCAATCTGGAAATGTGGTGGATGGCCCGGCAGTGATTGAAGCTCCGGCAACAACTCTGCTAGTTCCACCAGGTTACCGTGTGACACTGGATGAACATAGAATTTTCCACATGGAGGTATAATTAATATGTCGAGAAAGTATATTGGATGGGATAAGAAAAGCTTGAAGGAGATGCTTGAGGAGAGCGAGAGGATTTTTAAAGAGACCGGATACTACTGTGGAATAGATAAGCTCAGACTTAAAGAAGAAGATCCATTCAGATATGAGCGTGCCTACGCCAGTCTGAGAGGAGCATTAGTCTCCGCCAGAGAAACCGCGCTGCATATTGCCGCCTCGCCCATAGTTAGGGAGATTGGTGAGCTCTGCTTCGCCCTTTACACCCCTGAGGGGGACTCCATAGTTGTTTCAACCGGTATTCTGGTTCACGTGCACACAATGAGCGAGGCCATAAAGTTTATGATTAGGGAGAACTATGAGGAGGATCCGGGAATAAATCCGGGGGACATTTTTCTCAATAACGACCCGCAGTGTGGCAATGTGCACACTACCGATGTTCAGACCCTTATCCCCATATTCTGGAAAGATGAGCTTATAGGCTGGGCTGGAGGAGTCACACACCAGGTTGACACGGGAGGAATAGTTCCGGGACACGACCTGACATCCGCAATTCAACGTTTCGACGATGGGGTGTACTATACATGCTTAAAGATTGGTTCCAACGATAAGATATGGAAAGACCACTTTATTAACGCTCGGAGATCTGTGAGAACACCCCTCTACTGGGAGCTAGATGAAAAGTGCCGCCTTGCAGGTGACTTGATGATTAGGGACGCAGTCTACAAGTTCATAGAGAAGGAGGGAATAGACTACTATAAACGGTTCATAAGGGAGGCCATAGAGGAAACAAGAAGAATCTTCAAAGAACGCGTAAAGGAACGACTAATACCTGGAAGATACAGGGCGGCTTCATTCTTTGATATACCCTCCAAGGAAACAGCTTGGCAACCAAGAGCAAAGGTTGACAAAATCTCCAATGAACCCATAGAAATCATAGTTAAAGAGGACGGAAGTCTCTCCCTAAGTTTTGATGGGGCCAGCGGACCCGGAGCTAACCCTATGAACTGTGACAAGGGTGCTATGGAGGGAGGACAATGGGTTCTCCTAACCCAAGTTCTGATTTACGGAGACAAAGTAAACGATGGAGCATACCTTGCTGTAGAAACTGATTATCCCTTGGGAACTTGGAGCAATCCCGGGGACCCCTACCTTTCCTATCAGAGTCCATGGGGTAACCTAATTCCCGCCTACACTGGAATGATGAAGTGTCTGTCTTATGGACTGTTTTCACGCGGCTATAGAGAAGAAGTGGTTCCAGGTTACGGTTTTACTGGAGACGCCATTCAGGGTGGAGGAGTCTACTCCGCCGGTCCACTTATGGGTCAGAGGTGGGCCCTTTCAACATTCGAAATTAGCGGTCAGGGCTTAGGAGCAAGCGCAGTGAGGGACGGACTGGACTGGGGATACGCTATGTGGAACCCCGAAGCAGACCTTGGAGATGTGGAAACCTGGGAACTATTCCAGGGCGGTATACCCTACCTTTCAAGGAGGGTGAAGCCCAACAACGCAGGCTATGGCAAGTATCGGGGTGGAGCAAACTATGAGGGCGTAGCAATGATTGCCAACTCCAAGGACGTGGACTTCTTCGGAGCTAGGGAAGGAATGGTTTTCCATGGAAGCGGAGGCATGCATGGAGGGTATCCCGAACCAACAGCTTATCGCCTATATGCCAAAAAAACAAATATGAAGGAAATAATTGAAAACCAGAAAGACTATCCTCTTGGAGACCCTGACCCGGCTAACGGTGAGTTTGAGAGACTCTTGAAGGGAGAAATAACAAGGAAGGAATACTGCACCATTTATCCCATAACCCTAGAGAACTATGATTTAATTCACTACGCACTAAGTGGAGGGCCCGGATACGGTGATCCCCTGGAGAGAAGGCTGGAGCTGGTGAAGCAGGACCTTGACGATGGCATCTACACCCAAGACATTGTTTACAAGGTTTATGGAGTGGTGGCAAACTATGATGAGCAGAAGGGTGAGTGGGTAGTGGACGAGAAAGCTACACAAAAGCGTAGGGAAGAGATTAGAAGGGAGAGGAAGGAAAAATCTATGCCCTTCAACGAATACTGGGAACGGGAGCGGAAGAAAATTGTTGAAGGCAAGCTCTGCGACGCGGTTAAAATCATGTATTCTGAGAGCCTCAGACTGTCTAAAAAGTGGGCCAAGGAGTTCCGAGAATTCTGGAAGCTGCCTGAAGATTTCATGGTGGAGGTGAAATAAGTGTCCAAATATGATAGGAAAACATTGGAGAGACTAATCGACGGAGAATTAACTTGGGAAGAGTTGAAACCCATAATCAGCGGGCCTAAGGATCCAGACAGATTCGACAAAGTATTAGAAATTCTACAGTCTCGTGTGCCATGGAAGGAAAAGATTCTCTTGCCCCTCCACGAGCACCTATACGTGGTTTCAAAAGGGGGCCAGAGGATAGTTAAGTGTGACTGTGGATACGAGTTTGGAGACTATCGTGAGAACTGGAAAACCAAATGCCGAGTTAGGGTTAGAGACACCAGAGAATCCATTGAGGAAATCTACATGAAGTATATGGGAAGCAACCCCGAATGGGAGGAGCTCCGAGAGTACTACTGCCCAGGCTGCCTAACATTATTGGACGTTGAGTGTGCACCGCCAGGATACCCCACCGTGTTCAACTTTTTACCAGACATCGACACTTTCTACGAGAAATGGCTAAATAGATCACCGCCAGACAAAAAATAGACTCTTCTGCCAATAAAAATTTTAAAAATTCCATTCCCCCACTTTTCCCCTTTTTTTGAATCTCTTGAAATGAGAAGCAGTTCTGTAAGAGGGATTTCGAGTACTGAAAATATTTTGAAATCATCATTGACGCTCGATTTTTTATTTGTTGTAATCCCTGCCTGTCTTTTCTGGTTTTTCTGGTGGGGGATGATGGTTTTTCTTCTTAGAAACGCTGGTTTAGGTTGGCAGCTAGATCCTGGAACCGTTCAGGGGGAGAGGTTCTGGGTTGTTTTGAAGATTTTTTGGAGCCTTTAACTATTTTTTGGGTTTTTGCTATCTTTCTTTGAATTCGTCAGGGATGAGGGTGAAGTAGCTTGGGCAGTTATTGAGACTTCTGAGAGTTTGGCCGCCAACGTATACTAGAGCTTCTACTTCGCGTCCACTATCAGTTAGCACTCTAACAACTGTTTTTTCAAAAAGTCCCGAGGAGACTCCTTCTATCTCGTCTAATTTATTTATTGTTTCCTCCCCTACTGAGTAGTAGACTTCACCCTTCACCGAATGCCCTTGGGAAGCCTTTATGAAGGGGTAATTCTTTGAGTTACACCATAGCAACTTGTAATTTTTGAGGAGGGCTCTCTCGAACTTGAAGCCTCTTAGAATCTTGGATCTGGAGTGCACTTCGATTTCACCATTTCTCGGATTAATATACTTGCTCAGAAGTGTACCGTAAACAAAAACATTCCCGCAACTCAAAAATTAAAACCCCCAAAAAAATAGAACATTAACCGCAAAATAATTTTTGCATCAGCCCATTTAAAACTTGTCGGATACCTTTTCTGGGCAACTTTTCTGGTGAAGCGTTACATCAACTTTTTGGGCAAAATTATAGCAGACATTTTTGGCGTCATTTCTTGTTTGGCTATCCTTGATTCTTGTCATGGTGTTGCTAATGTTTAAAAGGGTTTTTAGTGGTTTAATGGATTAAGGATTTGTATATATTATTTTTTTGTGGGGCTGATTGATGGAGTCTGATTTCGGGATTCTTCCCCTAGGTGTTAGGAGGTATTTGGGTGAGGCTTTTTCTCTGCTTTTTTCCCACTTGGGGGAGCGTGGTGTGGTGGGCTTGTATCTTTTTGGGAGTGCCCTTGGTGAGGAGTTTTCTGCCAGTAGCGACTTCGACTTCTTGGTTGTTTTAAGTGATGGGGTTACCTTAAAGCAGATTCATTATGTTAACAGTTTACTGAATGGTCTCGAGATTAAATATGGACTACGTGAGGAGAAATTTTCCATTCCCAGAAAAGTATTGAGGACGATAGAGAGGAGTACGGGAATGTTTGAATCACACTTCGTTTGTAGAAAAAGTGATTTGTTGAGGGCGGATTTTCCCCGAATTTTTAATACGAGTCACCTCATGTCCAAACTTTTGGCTCCCTCATCAATTGTCCTAGGCAGTGTGCTTGGCAGAATAAAAAAATTGTATGGAGAAGACCTCCACCTAAAAGTGTCTGTACCGAAACCAACCCCATTCACAATGATAAAAAGCCTAGCCATGAACCTACTCCTAAGCCTCTTTTCAATCATCCTTTACCCCTTCAGCTCTAGGGCAAACAAGTACGAAATGGAAGCCGCCAAGTGGAGTATCATGGCCTCCTACTACTACCTGAAAGAAAGTAGCCCCACACTAACCCAAGCCGTAAAATACTTCACAAAACTAGGCATATCCAAATCCTACCTTAAACGGCTACTCCAACTCAGAAACAATTATCACAACGATATACATTTCGGATTAGCCACACCACTCCAAGTCCTAAAAATCCACACCAAGACCCTAAAACACAAAAAGCCCTAACCAAAAAAGACCTAATCATCAATGCCAGCTGAGGATTTTGCGCACAATCATCTTATGGGGCATGCCCTACACTCAGTTTTTCCCTTTTCCAGTGTAGACTTCTAGAAGCCCATCCACCTTCTTGGGAAAGGCGGTCTATCATATCTTTTGTTGATAGATTTTAACCCGTCAATTTAGTTTGTTTGCGCCCACTAATTAAAGAAGCTTTGTTCTCCGGTGCCTGGTCTCTGATTCAGTTCGTCTAAAAATAGATTGTAATTGGAGAAGCAAATATTTTCTGAAACACTCTTTCTCTACCTTCTACCACCGCCGCGGTAACTGCCTCTGTCTCTCCGGAATGGTTTTCCTGTGTATTGTGGGCGTTCTCCTCCGCCGTATCTTGGGCGGGGTCGGCGTTCCTGTTCGTATACTCGGTTTGAGAGGTTGTTTTCTGTGTTGACTTCTGCGGGTGTTTCCTCCTCTATTTCTTCCATTGTTCCGTATTTTCCAAGGTTTAGTCTTAGGGAGCCTTTGAAAACTGTTGTGT
>CAZECW010000132.1:0-10065 GCA_964510585.1 uncultured archaeon
ACCCAGTTAACACGCCCTTCCCTCAAAGGGAACGGCGTCTATGTTGGCACCCTCATGGGGGCTGCGTCTTGTTTAGCCTCTTAAGCCCAAGCCAAACCCTTCAGCTACCAACAACTATTTATATACCCTACTTTCAAATAAGCTTTTTGGCGATTCATCCCCACGACTAAAGTCGGGGGCTTTCTCGCCAAGGTTTTGTAAATCTTATTATCAGAGCTAAAATTGGGTCTCAATTCTCCATTTCAAAAATTAGTACTTTAAGTTTGGTTTATCTATAACTTGAAGAGGTTAAACTTCATAATTTTAGGCCTGATATTTTTAGTTTTTAGAAATTTATAGCTCCACATCTGTTACATCTTTTAGAGCCTTTGAGTATATCTTGCCCGCAGAATCTACATCTTGTTACTTGTGCTTGGAGTGCCATCCATACACGTTCCTGCGGTGTTATTAAAAGGGTGTTTTCTAAATGCTTATTTATTTCCTCTACTTCTTCCTTTAGTGTTTTCGTTTCGCCCATTTTACCTTCTTTTGCGATGGGACTGACATTAGCATTTTTCTTTACAAGCACTCTTTCGATCGAGATTCTTTTAGTCTCCGATTCTTTTTGGTATTTTGAAATAATGGCTTCATGGCGGAGCGTCAAGAAACGTTGCTTAACAACATCTTCGATAGGTCGATCTAGAATCACTATTCCCGATTCTAGAGCCGGCTTTTTAAAAATCCTGGCGGTATCCAAATCCCACTTAATTAGTTTTCTCTCCTCTCTTGACAGATTATAAAAAGTTATTTTGGTTTCACCTACATTTCCATGAGGCTCAAGTATTATGTAGCTTCCAAAAATTCCGAAGGAGTACTTTTTAATTTTGTCAATGGCTAACTCAATATATACAGTATTATATCTCATCCAACCTACAGGTATACGCCCTACGAATCTTGAAGCTCTGTCCTGTGAATAGAACTCTGAGGTTATAATCAGGCGTGACTCAGAAATGAAGAGTTTAGCGGGAAACCCTTTAAAAAACTTTAGATTACTCCTCCCCTCAATTTCCTTCTGCCAATCAATATTAAGTCTCACACTGTATCTACTAAGCAGTTTATCATCCTCGAAGGCTGTTAGAGGTAACTCAATCCTTCTTTCTATAGCTCGTTTTTCTACGGCCTCCTTCCTGTTATTAACAGATTGTTTCAGCGCAATCATGCAACACACCACCAATATCGGGAGCACTAAGTAAAGGATGACCTCCTCCAAAAGTGTCAACCCCTACTCCTGGAACTGGAAACTCCAATCCAAGTAGCAGTGCCCAGTTTAAATTCCTCAGCCAGCTGGTGTATATAAAATATTTTTAATATTTAAACATTATCTCTGATGACAAAATAACATTTTTCTCAGCATCTACTATTGTGAGGTGTTGTTTTGTGACTTTTCCTCGCCTTCTACGCCTTAAATTTGTATTTTCCCCCTTTTTAAACGCCGATTCTGGGACCTAAACCCAGAAATTTCCAAACAAAAATGCACTAATCCCCAATAAGTTAATCCAGTTAATAGTGTTATGATAAAAAAACCGCTTATTCTAATACAACCCCTTTTTGACACTTCTGTTTACCTTTTTATAGGTTCTGCAAACTGATAGAAGTTCCAGCTTATGCCAGATTGCCCTTTACACAAATGATAATCATTCTTTTAAGCCCAGATAGTTCAACAGTCTACTGAAACTCAGTAGTGCTTCCTTCCTTGTTTTGTCCATTATCTCCTCGTCAAACCTCATAACTGTTTCAGATATTATTTCTAATAGATCGTTCACTAGTTTTTGCCTCCATTTGGAGGAGCTGTCTAAATGTTCTTCTATTATTTTGAAGAATAACTTTGGTTTTTTAATGAAAATTTCTTCGACCCCATCACGGATGTATGTGATTTCCAGCTTTTCTTGATGTTTCTGGATTAGATGCTGTATTATGCGTTGCCCCCACTCAGGCTTTCTGTGGCAAATGAATTTTAGCAGGCTACTTCTAACAACCTTGCTTTCTTGGGCTGTGCTGTCAAAGCATTCAATTATTTTGGACTCATTTTTTTCTAAAAAATCTATTAATTCTGCTCCGTAAAACTCAGCCTTATTTGCCTTTTCAGATTCAACCATAATAATCACCGCCAATATTTTAGATATTTTATTCCACCCATCTAAAGCATAAAATCCCAACACATTTAGCTAATTACAATCAACGCATGATTTTTATAAATTTAGGAAGTGTTAGAACTTAAACTAGAGACTCACATATCTCCATAAATGTGTTAGCTGTGTTAATTTGAGAAATGTGCCTGTGAAAATGTCAATATACGCTTCAAAAAATTCCTTAAATTAGTGGGGTTTTTAAGATAGATTCAGATATAAATAGCACCCCCTTCCAAGAGTTCTTGCTTAGGGTCTAGTAAGGAGCCAGGTAGTGTGAACCGCATCCACCCCCCTGTTTTTCTTTTTTCCTGGCTCCTTCCCTCCTCCCCTTTAAGTCAGCAAATTAAGATATTTCAATTCTTGACTAGTTTAATTTGTAAAAGCGATATTTTTATCGGTATCTAATACTAAAATTTTTAAACTCGCCAGTATAGTTTTCGAAGGTAACTTTTATGTCGGTAACTTTAGCAGATGGGGGGCCCTGCTTGCAAAATTTAATCATTTCTTCGACTTTTTCTTTCTCTCCTTCGAATACGGCTTCTACTCTTCCATCGCTGAGATTTCTCACCCATCCCGTTACTCCCCTGCTATCAGCTTCGTCTTTTGTGTACGATCTAAAAAAGACGCCCTGCACTCTTCCGCTGACAAATATATGGGCTCTAATTTTCATACTCATCACCGATGGGTAAACAAGAAGCTTTTTTGATATGTTTGAATAATCATTTATAAATTTTTAACATTTATTGGATTTATTTCTAACTGTTTTACTATCTTCTTTATGATATTTTTGTTCTGGTTTCTATTCTTCCTTTTTTTCTATTTTTTTCAAGTACTTTCTCAAAATTTTTAGATAAAATCTTTTTTATATATGTTAGTTCTTAATATTAATTATGAAACCAATATCTGTCAAGCTTCCTATAGAATATATAGAGGGTTTAGAAACATTAGTGAGAAACGGGTACTATGCAAACCTTCGCGAAGCTATAAGATTTGCTATTCGAGACCTTTTGGTAAGGGAGGGATACTCCGAGTTCAATCAAGGGATAAAACGAGGGCGAGCTTATGCTCAAACACCTCTTATACATCCTTAGAGATAACCATATCTCCAGAAGATACTCTAGCGACTAGGTTAGAAATAAATCAGTTCCAGAAAGATTTTTGCTCTTTTTCAAAGTGTATTAGTAGTTATATTGAAAAATATAAATGGTTGTGTTAATTACAGAGCGCTTTTAGCATAGTTGGTGTATCCTAGTGGTTTCAATATGTGTTCCTGTAGCGGCTGAAAATCCAAAGATATTACTGGAAAAGATTACTTCGACTGCGAAAAAGGCTCCTGATTTCATTGAGGTTAGAGTAGATTATCTTAAAGACCTGAATATTGACTTTTTAGAACTAGTCTCTAAAACCTCCATTCCCCTAATATTAACTGTGAGGAAAAAGGGTGAAGGAGGGTTGTTTAAATTCGGAGAGAGGAAGAGGATTGAGATTTTAGAAAAATGTATTGAAGCTAAACCGAGATTTGTAGATTTAGAGTTAAGTACAAGTAGATCTTCCTTAGGGCGGTTGTTAAAAACTGCGGAGCACAATTCGGTGGGAGTCATTCTATCATTTCATTCATTTAAAAATACGCCTAAAAGGGAAAAACTGGTGGAAAAGATTCGTCAAGCGGCCCAAATAGGAGTAGACCTGGTGAAAATCGTGACTTTCGCTAGGGAGATAAAAGATAATCTCACTACACTTTCACTCCCTCAAGTGGCACATGATTTGGGAATCAAGATAATCTCATTTTGTATGGGAGAAAAAGGTATAATCTCCAGGGTTTTATGTCCCTTCTTCGGCTCTTATCTAACTTACGCTTCACTAGAAACAAGTACTGCCCCGGGTCAAATAGATTTAGAGGTTATGAGAAAAATACACAAAATTTTCTGTTCTCTTATGAAGTTTAACTAGCTAATGTTCTAAATGTTGCTAGATAAAAGTATAAACTTGGAGGCTCATAGGATGTGGAGCGGCACCAAAGTTATCTGCGTGATTGGTGATCCTATTGACCACTCATTATCCCCCAGAATGCACAATGCTGCCTTCAAACACTTGGGTCTCAACTATGTGTACGTTCCTTTTAGGGTTTTGAAAGCAGATTTGAAATATGCTGTGAGAGGGATAAGGGCCTTGAACATAAGGGGATTTAATGTCACAATTCCGCATAAGGTTTCGATAATGAAGTTTTTGGATGAGGTTGACTCCACAGCCCTTAAAATAGGTTCAGTTAATACAGTGGTAAATGATGATGGGAAACTCTTGGGATATAATACTGACGGTCTGGGTTTTTCAGAAGCTTTGAGAGAAGAAGGAGTAAACCCTGAAGGAAAAAAAGTAGTACTTATCGGGGCTGGAGGAGCTTCTAGAGCGGTCTCCTTTTACCTTGCTGGTGTGTGTTCAAAATTAACTATCTTGAACCGTACAAGGAGTAAGGCTGTAAAGCTGGCTAGAGAATTAACAAGCCTTGGTTGCAAAGTTTATGGAAAAGGTTTAACAACAAAATCCTTGGAGAAGGAGCTAGCTGATTGTGACTTACTAGTTAACACGACTTCTGTGGGTATGTATCCTAATGTGGGCGAGTCGCCTGTCCCAAGAAATTTCTTGCGCAAGGATTTGGTGGTTTTTGATATTGTCTACAATCCTTTAGAAACATTGCTTTTAAGTTATGCTAGGGAAATCGGCGCAAAAGCTGTGGATGGAGTTGGGATGCTAGTCAATCAAGGTGCAATCGGTTTTAAAATGTGGACAGGGGTTGAGGCTCCTAAGGACGTCATGAGAAGAGCGGTAATTGAAAGTTTGCAGGGGAGTGATTAAAGGTTGAAAGGTAGGGCTTTAGCTTTCGGAGCAGGAACAGTTGTAAATGCCGTTGCCACTGGTTTTGGCGCTGCTTTTGGAATCGCTCTTTGGACAAAGGCAGAAGTGGATCTTTTAGATGAGCCCGGATTTTTCGAGGGAAAAATTCTAAATGAGCCCTCCGAGAATACTAGGCTAATCTGTACCACTGTTAAACATGTTTTGAGTCACTTTAAGCTGAGCCAGGTATATGGTGCTCGAGTGGTTACTGATTCCATAATTCCCATTTCTAAGGGGCTTAAGAGTAGTAGTGTAGCCGCAAATGCGGTTGCCTTAGCCACCGTTGCAGCTCTGAAAGAAAACTTAGAGGATCTGGAAATCATTCGTATAGGCGTTGAGGCAGCTCTTGAGTCGGGAGTAACTATTACGGGAGCTTTTGACGACGCTTGTGCGTCATATTTTGGTGGGTATGTGGTCACAGATAATTTAAAGAGAGTATTGATTAGTAGACAGCAACTTAAGGAAGATTTGGCAGTAATGATTCAGGTGCCATCTAGAAAAAGCCACAGAGAGGGTAACATTAAAAGAATGAAGTCCATTAAAAACTATGTAGAACACGTTTTTAACCTCGCTCTGAATGGAGACTACAAAACTGCAATAACTCTAAACGGCCTGCTCTATTCTGCAGCCTTGGGTTACGACGCCGAAGCTACAGTTAGAGCCCTTGAAGCTGGAGCGGTTTCAGCGGGATTAACAGGAACTGGGCCTGCAACAATTGCGCTATGCCCTAGAGACGTTTGTGACGATATTGAAGCTTCTTGGAAAGAGCTAGAAGGCAGAATTATTCGCACCGAATTTAATAACGAAAAGGCAAAAGTACTCTAGAGGGGTAATTTTCATGAATCTAGTAGTTAATGGTGGAGGTAGTCTGAAAGGATCTGTTTCTGCCCCTCCCTCAAAAAGTTATACTCACAGAGCTTTTATTATATCAACTCTTGCTGAAGGGAAGTCTGAAATTTTCGGGCCCTTAATTAGCAGAGACACTATCGCATCAATAAGGGCTTGTGAAGCCTTGGGCGCGGTTATTGAGAGGAGGAGCGAAAAGGTGTGGTGTGTTTCGGGCTCTCCGTCACCCAAAACGCCAGAGGATGTCATAAATGTTGATAATTCAGGAACCACAATTCGTATTATGACTGCTGTCTCCTCCTTAGCTCCAGGATTTACTGTACTCACAGGCGACTCCTCAATCAGGCAGAGACCAATGGGCCCACTTATTAAATCTTTGGGAGATTTGGGAGTGAGATGTTTTTCTACAAAGGGTGATGACAAACCCCCCATTGTGGTGGAGGGCGGAGGTATTAAAGGAGGAAAAACAAATATTCCTGGACATATTAGCTCCCAATTTATTTCAGCATTACTTATTGCCTGTCCTTTAGCTAAAAACGAAACAAGAATAAGTTTTACCTCCGAACTAAAATCGGAGCCATATCTTGAAATAACCATGGAAGTTCTAAGCCTTTTCAAGGGAAATATAAAATACTTACCAAATATAGGTGTGGTTATACCCCCAAAACAGACATACTCACCAGCCAGCGTTAGGATTCCAGGGGACTTCTCTTCGGCTGCATTTATTCTTTCAGCTGCGGCTATAACGGATTCCGATGTAAAAATCCATAATTTGGATATGGGTTCTAAGCAGGGCGATAAGAAAATTGTTGATATACTTGTCAAAATGGGTGCTGAGGTCGAATTTGGAGAAAATTATGTTAGGGTAATTGGAGGTCATAAACTAAAGGGCATATCTTTTGATTGTGGTAATAATCCTGATTTGCTACCAATTCTTGCTGTTTTAGGGTCAGTTGCAGAGGGCAAAACTGATATCTTTAATGCACAGCACGTTCGTTACAAGGAGAGCGATCGCGTATCTGCCATGGCTAAAGAACTATCCAAAATGGGCATTCGCATAGATGAAAAGATAGATGGTCTTACAATCCATGGTGGGAAATTAAAAGGGGCTCATGTTGAAACTTATAATGATCATAGGATACTCATGGCCCTTGCAGTAGCTGCTTTAGCGGCAGAAGGGGAAACTATTATTTCAGGAGTGGAATCTGTAGATGTTTCTTACCCCTCCTTTCTTGAGGATATGAATTCCCTAGGTGCGAATTTTAGGAGAATGAATAAAAATGACGGGTAATATTTTTGGTGAAAGGTTTGTTTTAGTGTCATTTGGCGAGAGTCACGGGAGATGCGTGGGCGCCGTTATAGACGGGTGCCCCGCAGGACTAATGCTTTCCGAGAAAGATATACAGAGAGAGTTGGACAGACGAAAACCTGGACAAAGCGGGATAACCACCACTCGAAGTGAGGCCGACGAAGTTGAGATACTCTCTGGATTATTTGAGGGATATACTACAGGCGCCCCGATATGTATGGTTGTTTGGAATAAGGATGTAGATTCTACAAAATATGAAACTGTTAAGTACGAACCACGACCTGGGCATGCCGACTACACCGCGTTTGTCAGATATGGAGGTTTCAATGATCCCCGGGGAGGAGGAAGACTATCAGGGAGAACTACAATCTCTTATATTATGGGAGGAGCTGTAGCTAAAAAATTGCTCCGGGAAACTCTTAATGTTGAAATTCTGGCGCACACCACTGAAATCGGAGGAGTAAAGGCTGAAGAAAAATCCTTAGATGAAATAAGACAAGCTGACGGTAATCCCGTGAGGTGCGCTGATCCTGAAGCAGCAAAGCAAATGATAGCACGCATAAATGAGGCGCAGAAACAAAAAGATAGTGTGGGAGGAACTATTCAATGCGTAGCATTAAACGTCCCAGCGGGATTGGGCGACCCTGTTTTCAACACTCTTGAAGGTGACATAAGTAAGGCGCTCTACTCCATACCTGCAGTTAAAAGCGTCGAGTTTGGAAGCGGAGTAGACTCGGCTAAAATGACTGGTTCCCAGCACAACGATCCCTTTGCTCTTCGTGAGGGCAAAATAATTACACTTTCAAACTATGCGGGAGGAATTCTGGGAGGAATAAGCAATGGAATGCCCATAACTTGTAGAGTTACCATAAAGCCCACGCCATCAATCCGCAAAAGGCAGCAAACAGTAAATCTATTAAAAATGAAGGAAACCACAATAGAACTCGAGGGAAGACATGATCCTTGCATTGTCCCCCGAGCCATTCCTGTTGTGGAAGCAATGGTTGCAATGGTTATTCTGGATCATGCGATTTCAGCTCATCTTATTCCAAGAGTTTTAGGTAAAAAAATTTGAGAGGATAAGCTGCTCACAAGTTCTAGGGCCAAAAATTACATATTTTATTTCCGAATAGAGGGAGCTAAAATAGTAATTGATTACTTGTTTGTGGTGGGAATAACTCATAAAAGCTACCAGAAAGTTTTAAACAATAACAGCTATACGAGAAAATTAAATCAGTAAATTAGTGATGTGAACATTTTTTGAGGTAAACACTTTGGAGGATCTCGAAGCTCTGAGATTGGAAATCGTTGATGTTACGATTGAAATTTTAAAACTAGTAAAGAAACGCCTAGAACTAGCAAGAGAAGCAAAAAGAATAAAGGCGTTAAAAGGTCTCCCCATAAAAGACGAATACGCCGAGAGGAGGCTCTTGTCTAAAGTGCGAGAGACCTGCGAAGAACTAAATATTTTTCCCGAACTCGGCGAAGAGTTAACTAAACTGCTAATAAAATACTCAATAAAAATTCAGGAAGAGGATAAACAATCAGGCAGTGAAGTATAGACTATCCTATGTGATAAGAGGGATAAAGGTGAAACCTTCTAGAATCGCAATTGTAGGTGGATCTGGGCGTATGGGCTCATGGTTCTCTCAATACTTCAAAGATAAAAAATACTCTGTAATTCTAAGCGCAAGGAACCGCGAAAAATTAATCGCCACAGCAGAGAAACTTGGAGTGGGCTACGCAGAAAACAATATGGAAGCTGTGAAAAACGCGGATCTAGTAATGGTTTCTGTGCCCATTTCTAGCACGGCAAGCATTATAAAAGAGATAGCTCCCTTCTTAGACCCTAAAACAATACTCTTTGATATAGCTTCCGTTAAAGGAGATATACCCAAAATTTTAGAGGAACAGAGCTTGAAGTACGGATTCAAAGCAGTTAGTGTTCACCCAATGTTTGGGCCAGGCGCTACAAGCTTAAAGGGTCACACCGTGGCTATTATACCGATTCCCGGCTCGGAGGATGCAGCCACAAAGCTGGAGCAACTGTTTAGTGAAGATGGGGCTTTGACAGTAGTAACTGATGGTAGAACTCACGATAGAATGATTAGTGTCGTACTTGGTTTACCTCACTTTTTGAATATCCTATTTGGGGCAGCTCTATTAGAAGTTCCAGAAGCCATTTCTCAGATTAGAGAGTTCTCCGGAACTACATTCGAATTACAGCTTCTTTTAACTGAATGCGTTTTCGGAGAGGATCCTGGGCTATACTCAGAAATACAAATGGATAACAAATATTTTGTGAACTTTTTAGGAAAGCTGGAAAAAGTATTTAGAGAGTTAAAAAAAACCATCGAACAAAATAATGAGGCAGAATTCTTCAAGAAATTTGAGAGGGTAAGAGAAAAACTAGCTCAGGACACCAAATATGCAAGTGCCTATAATAACTTCTATAAGATAATCAAAGTTTTGAAAAACAGTGAAGATTATACAACAGAAAATTAAATTGTTATGCAACCACAATAATGAGAGGAGTGAACCTAAAATACGCGTTTTTCTACTGGCGCTCCAATTATACTTGTTCAAGAAGTCTTTGGCATTTTATCCAAAACACACAGAGAGCGTAAATTTTGTCCTAAACATCTTTTGGCCCATAAGGCTTCTTGATTTTGTAAAAATCCATTTAAGCTTCCCATCTCGGGCAGATAATGTAGAAATCATAGACATCTGTCACCCCCCTCTTTAAATTTCTTTTCTGAGTTTAGAGGGAAGGTGACAATTCTTGATAGTATGGAAGGGAAAACTCTACTTCAACCGGGAAGACGTAGACCTCCTCAAAAAGGAGAAAAA
>CAZECW010000133.1:0-5321 GCA_964510585.1 uncultured archaeon
TGGAAGATGCCACAATTACCGTCTGAGTATCCGGTTTGCCGGGTCATCGATCTCTGGTGGGGCAGAAGCCTCCAACCGCCATAAATCAGGAAAAATTCCAATAATGGAAACCTTTATGACAAAGTGCGGAATACAAGTTAAAAACGACATAAAAAAACACATCGCCAATTCCAAGAACTGTTGTAGAGGCCCAATATCTCCTTTAAATTCTATATGTTCACTTTCCATAACCTTTGAGATGCGATTTTTCTATAAATTACTGGAAATTCGTGTTTTTGGGGACAGGCTACATTTAAAATTACTATTTAGGTATTTATCTCCACGTTTCCCGCCTCCAGTTTATGCTTTTTTTGGGTTTTGCAGTTCAGTGGGGAATTGATAGTCTTCATGGAATAATTTGCGGGAATATACGATTTATGCAGCAAAAAATAATTAAGGGAAACAAAAATGTTCATAGAGAATGTGGAAAGTAATTTTAATTTCTTTCTTCTTGGAAACAAAACAGGTTTTTAGAAAAATTTAAAACACGTTTTTCTTATTCTTGCCTTAAAGGTTAACGTTTTATACCTCTCTGAATGGTATCTTAAGCCGTGGAAAATAATTTAACACCTTTTATAGCAAAAAATAGGCGCGAATTTAGAAAATTTTAGAAGATAGCTATTAGCTATAGATATTGGAAAGCAGAATTTACTATGTGTCTGCACGTTTTTCTATTTACTAACTGAGATGATCGCATTGGAAAAAGAACCTACATGGCACACGATGAGTATTGAGAGTGTTGAGGCTGCTTTAAAAACTGGGCGGTCGGGCATCACCCCTGAAGAGGCTAAACGCAGATTGGAGGAATTTGGCCCAAATATTTTGAGGGAAAAGAAGGGGCCCTCTGCTTTAATGATTTTCGCGTCGCAATTTAAAAACTACTTGATTCTAGTTCTTGTTGCCGCCGCAATTATTGCACTTTTCCTGGGCGACTTCACTGATGCTTTAGTGATTACAATTGTAATCATTTTAAATGCCCTCTTAGGTTTTTTCCAGGAATATAGAGCTGAAAAATCAATAGAAGCTCTCAAAAAACTAACAGCGCCCCACGCAATTGTGATACGTGGAGGGCATCAAGAAGAAATATTAGCCAGCGAATTGGTTCCCGGAGACTTGGTGCTGATCGAAACCGGAGAACGTGTACCAGCAGACATTCGCCTTTTAGAATCCGCCAGCCTTGAAATAGACGAAGCCATATTAACAGGGGAATCAATCCCCGCTAAAAAGAAGGCTGAGCGCTTAAAGGAAAAAAGACTCCCTCTTGCTGATAGGAAAAATATGGCTTTTATGGGCACCCTCATAACTAGAGGGAGGGGAAATGGGTATGTAGTGTCTACTGGTATGAGAACAGAAATAGGAAAAATAGCGGAGCTAATTCAAACCGTTGAAACAGAAGAAACCCCTCTACAGGTTAAATTGAAGGATTTGGCTAAAAAATTAACTTACGCTGTTATAGTCATATGTTTAATTGTCTTCATTACGGGAACTCTGAGAGAGGGACATATTTTTGATATGTTTCTTAACGCTGTTGGTCTTGCTGTAGCAGCCATACCCGAAAGCCTGCCTGCGGTAGTTACTATCACTCTCGCTCTTGGGGTTCAGAGGATGGCTAAGAGGAATGCCGTTATAAGAAAACTTCCTGCAGTGCAAACTCTTGGGAGCGCGACAATCATCTGTTCCGACAAGACGGGAACCTTTACTCGGAACGAGATGACTGTACGAAAATTATATGCTAATAATAGTACCTTTGAGGTAACTAATGTTGGTTACGAACCTAAAGGCAAGTTCTATCACAATAATTCAGTAATTGATCCAAAACAAATTCCAAGTCTTAAACTACTATTGACCATTGGTGCGCTCTGTAACAATGCAAAATTAGAGAAGAATGGCAACTGGCACGTAATTGGCGATCCAACTGAAGGAGCACTCATCGTTGCAGCGGAAAAGGCTGGAATCAAGCAAGAAGAAATTGCTAAAGAATTCCCACGCATTGGGGAATTACCCTTTGAGTCCGAAAGAAAAATTATGTCCACTATCCATAAAACCCCCCTAGGAAAAAAGGTTGCATACGTTAAAGGTGCTCCAGAGGTCATTTTGAATCTGAGCAGTAGTATTTACTCAGATGGAAATGTAAGGGAGCTAAGTGTGGACGAAAAGGAGGAAATTTTAAAAATCAATCAAGAAATGGCAGGCAACGCGTTACGAGTTTTAGCAATGGCCTATAAAGAATTACCTGACGAGGAACAAGAATATACACCAGAAAATGTTGAAAAAAATCTGATTTTTGTGGGTTTCGAAGCTATGTTGGATCCTCCCCGAGAAGAAGCCATATCCGCTGTTCAGAAAACCAAAAAGGCAGGCATCAAAGTGGTTATGATTACTGGAGACAATGAATTCACCGCTAGGGCTATAGCAAAAGAGTTAGGGCTTCTCGAGGGAGACAGCAAAGTAGTTACTGGAGCAGAATTAGATAGTATGAGTGACGCTGATCTTGATAATATAATTCAAGATGTGGCAGTTTTCGCCCGCGTCTCCCCAGAACACAAGCTTAGAATAGTTAACTCCCTAAAAAAGAAAAATCACATAGTGGCCATGACCGGCGATGGAGTCAATGATGCACCCGCCCTCAGAAAAGCAGATATTGGAGTCGCGATGGGAATCACGGGAACGGATGTCGCTAAAGAAGCATCAGAGATGATTCTTACCGATGACAATTTCGCCTCCAGCGTAGCCGCAATAGAGGAAGGACGCGTAATCTATTATAATATTAAGAAGACCATATACTATCTTCTATCCACCAATGTAGGAGAAATACTAACCATATTCATAGGATTAATCATCGGGCTACCCATACCTGTGATTGCCGTTCAAATCCTCTGGATTAACCTTGTTACTGACAGTTTTCCCGCCCTAGCTCTTTCCGTAGATCCACCAGAGGAGGATGTTATGCTTCGACCCCCAAGAGATCCCCAAGAACCTGTTATAACTAGAAGAATGTTTTACAATATGATTATCGTAGGTGTAGTTATGTGTGTGTCCACTCTCCTTGTATTTAGTTTTGCCTTGGGAGTATTCTCCCCCATAGGAATTTCCTACTCTAATTTGGACAAAGCGAGAACCATAGCGTTCACAAATCTGGTCTTTCTCCAACTCTTTAATGCCCTTAACACCCGCTCAAGGCGAGAATCATTGTTTAAAATTGGGTTCTTTTCTAACAAGTATCTCGTGTTGGGAATAATAATTTCTGTAATTCTCCAATTAGCAGTAGTTTATCTCCCCCCTCTTCAAACATTATTCCACACCGTAGCATTATCTCTCCTCGAAATAGTAACAATACTCCTTGTTTCAAGTACCATTCTATTCGGCGCTGAGATAATGAAGTTCTTTGAACGAAGAGGTGCTCAACATAAAAAATAAAGAAAGGGTACCTACCCCTATTTTTAAGAAAACTTTTTACACCTTTTTATAAATGTTTTTTGCTGAGTATTTTGCGCTAGACATTTCTCTATCAATTATACTCAGAAGAAGAATACGCTTGTATGTGGGAGGATGTGTGGAAAATAGGTTGTTCAAACTGTTCCACTTTGTTCTCTTAGCCTCGGCTTCCATCGCTATTTCGAGCTCCTTTTCATCAAGAGTTCCGTCTTTATCTAGATCGTATTCGTTTGCCCTTTCCACGATACGACGAATTTGGCTTGATGCATTTGCTGGGTCTTCGATAAAGAAGGCTCGTGCACCATGGGTTTCGGCGGGATTCAAACTGAGTCCGTAGGCTATTTTTGTGAGGGCGCTTTTTAGTGCTCTGGGGTTTTCAGTGACGTACGCCGAGTAGGCATCGGAGTAGAATTCTCTCTGTCTACTTAAAGTTCTGACTATCAAAAGTGTTATAATGTATATTATGAATGCTAAAATTGCTATTATGAGAAGAATCGCGAAACTTTTTCCGCTGCGTTTTGAGCCCCTCGTACCGTAGAATGCAAACATGGCAACCATATAACATACGAGAGGTATGGCGGCCAGGCAAGTCATTATCAGACAGTCTTTATGTTTCAGGTGTCCTATTTCGTGTCCAATTACTGCTTCTATTTCCTCCTTATTCAGCGTTTGTAGTAGTCCCTTAGAAACTGCTAGGGTGGCGCTTTTCGTAGTTCTTCCAAATACACATGCATTTGGCTGCTCAGTATTCCATATCGCTATCTTAGGTGTTGGTATCGCGCTTTTTTCGGCTAACCTATTTACCGTTTCTTCAAGCCAAGGGTTAGAACCCTTTCTTATATACTGCAGGCCTAAAGACTTACTTACCACGGCGGGGCCGATTGCCCACTGAAACAATATGAAAAACAACGTGAAAATTGACACGCCTATAGCCATAGGCGTGATGCTCTGAGGAAGCACAAGCTTGATGAACAAATATGATTGCGTCTGCAAAGCTACTAGGTACTCCCACGCAAAATACGAGACGAAAGCTTGCAAAAATGTAGTAGGGTCGATTGATTCCCAATCTATGTAGAAATAGCTTGAGAGATCCTCCGAATACCCTAAAGGTGAGCCCCCTAAGAGCATCGGAAGAGTATCACTGAGCAAATATGTCACTAGAACACTTAAGGCAAAAATGAAGACAAAGAGAACCACGAACATCAATACGATTGACACCGACATTCTGGCTTTCAGCATAAATAAACGTCCCAAGAATGGTCACCTCACTTGCTTTTAGAAGAATTTTCTCAGTAATATATATTCTATGCTGCTTAAAATTAACTTTACTCTTAATCACAAAAAACCCTATACACTATAAAAAAATGTTTTATTATTTAATTTTCTCTATTAGTTAAAAATAATTAAAAATGATACTATTCTTTTCCAAACAATAGAAACTCCTTCAAAACTGAGCATTAGTGACCTTAGTTTAAACATATTTTTCGCATATTTTTGAATTATTTAGTGGGAGTTATGAAGCTATCCTTATCGGGCCCTGATTTTTGGGGGAAAAGCTGTCAGGCAGGCGGAAAACGCAACAGCCCAATCAAACGCACCAAGAAAAGCATAATAAACTAAATAACCTCGCAGAATCTTGCGAAATATCGGTTGAAACACACATTCTTGATTTTAACTTTGTCAGTCTTCCCAATTAATCAGTCCTCCCCATATGTTTAACCAAAACTCCTATATAGGGGTATGCTATTTTTAGATTTATGGAACGACAGATTGTTGAGTGTAAGACGAGTTTTAGTGCATGCCCCCTTTGCGGGGCTCCCCTCGTGAAGAAGTACAACTGCAACCCT
>CAZECW010000134.1:0-31226 GCA_964510585.1 uncultured archaeon
GCTCCAACCTAGAAAAGGGGATGGGAAGCCCTCCAGACTTGCGGGGAACTTGAAAAACCAGAACGCTTTTGAGAAAACCTAAAAGAAGGAGAAGAAAATACACGTAAACCCCAAAAATTCATCCGAATCTATAGTCCTGGAGAAGCATTACAGGGCTGGTGGTTATGCGGGCAGTTTTGTTCGTGGCAGATTTGAGTTTGACATCGCACTCCATCAAATCTCGGGTTTAGACCTGGTGGGTAAACGTGGTTTTCTTTATCGAAGCCTTGAAAGTTTAGGTGTGACAAAGAGGGTGGAATTCATACGTCTTCCCAATGTTTACCGCTCCATCTTCCCAGATTTGGATATTACACTTCCTGCGGGGAGGGAGAACGCTGAGGGAGTTTTGTTGGATACTTTCCCCAAAGAGTCGGAGGGGATAACCCGCTTCCTGGATAGGGTGGAGTCTACCAGTAGGGCTTTGGGTATGCTACAACGGGGGGCTGGCTCAGAGGAGGAAAAAAGGTATGTTAAGGAGAACTTTTTCGCCTATAAGGATAAAACTTTGGCAGAGGTTCTAAATGGTGATGTTAGGGATCCCAGGGCCCGGGCGGTAATAGCCCAAATTTTTGCTTATTTCGGCCTTCCTCCCTCAAGGGTTTCCTACCTCATATATGCTCTAGGTTGGGGTGACTATTTGCGTTATGGGGGAGCCCAAATTAGGGGCACGTCTCAGATGCTTGCCAACGCCTTTGTGGATATTGTTCAGGAGATGGGTGGTGAGGTTCGATTCAACTGCGGAGTGAAAAAGATACTTACTGAGGGGGGAAGAGTAACTGGTGTGTTAACCGAGAAGGGCGAAAAAATAGAAGCCCCCTATGTTATTTCAAATGTGAATCCCATAACCACCTGTGCCCAAATGATTGGAGTGGATAAATGTCCAAGCTCATTTTTCCAAGCCTTGCAGACCAAAGAAATTGCCATTGGTTCATGCTGCGTCTACATGGGTATAGATGTTCCTCATGAAGAGCTGGGTATAGATGATTTCGAAATATTCATAAACTCAAGTTGCGATTTTGAATCCTTCTGGGACAGGCTTAAGACCAGCATTGAACCCGCAGATTTCGGATTAGCATGCTATAATGTAGCCTATCCAGACGCCTCACCACCGGGCACCTCAATTGTGGTACTTACAACCACAAGCTATGCTGAACCCTGGTACAATGTTTCACCCGCAGAGTACGTGGAGACTAAAAATAGGGTTGCAGATACAATGTTGGAAAGAACAGAGAAGATCTTTCCGGGAATGAGGGAGCACATAGAGGTTATCGAAGTGTCAACCCCCCTAACCAATATGAGGTACACTGGTAATCCCGGTGGTTCCATCTATGGGTGGCCCTATTCTCCTAAAGAGAGCATAATGTACCGTTTACCCCAAGAGGGGCCTCTCCGGGGACTCTTTTTTGCGGGAGCCTGGACCCAGATAGGGGGAGGATTCCAGCCCTGTATCATGTCAGGTATTATGGCTGCACAGAGGGTAATATCTGAACTCACAAAAAAATGAGATACCTATCATTCTCTTTCTGCTATTATGGTTAGCTCACAGCCTTCTTTGGTTGTTTTGTTTGTTTTTTGTTTTACTATTTTTCCCATGAAAAACATTTTTCATAATTTGTCTACGACGCTTTAAGCGTATAATGGTTTCCCATGAAAAACATTTTTCATATTTCTGTCTAAAACGCTTAAGTGTATGGATGTTCCCATGAAAAACTTATTTCATAATTTGTCTAAAACGCTTAAGTGTATGGATGTTCCCATGAAAAACTTATTTCATAATTTGTCTAAAACGCTTAAGCGTATAATGGTTTACCATATTTTTACCATATTTTTCCTTTGTATTCGCTTATCATGGGGCATCCTAGGCATCTTTTTTCTTTGTGGTTCTTGCAGTCGGCGCAGTTTATTTCTAGTCCGCAGAAGGGTCTGTCAACAATTTTTACTTTCATTTGGTAGGACAGGTTTAGCTCTTTTGCGGCGGATATTATGATGTTGAATTGTATTTCTTTGACTTCTTTTAGTGGTCCTAGGTGGCATTCGACCATTGATTCAAGTGTGGATATGTCTTCTCCTATTAGGAATAGGAGGACGTTGCTTTTTCCAGAAACCAAGTATCCGTTGAGGAAATATGGGCAATTTTGGAAAATTGATAGTATTTTTGCGCTGTCGGTGGTGGATACGTCAACTTTGGCTATGTTGAGTCCCAGTTTTAGGGGGTCTACGCCGCAAATTTTGCGGAATACCCCCATTTCCTTCAGTTTTCTTATCCTCATGGCTACTGAGGGCTGCGACAAGTTAATAATCTCTGCAATCTGTTCCTGGGGGATTTCGGGATCCTCGCTTAGGAGTGTTAGTATCTCCCGGTCCTTTTCATCCAACTTAAAAATACGCTCTTCCATTTTCACCTGATAATTGAGAAGCCCTACCGGATTATAAGAATATTGCGTAAATCCTTTTTCTGCTTATAATTTATAGGTTGGAGGGGGGAATCTTGAATAAATTATAATAATCAACTTTATTAAATATTTAACTATTAAATAAAATAGAAAAACAAACACATTAATTCAAAGCAAAAAATAAATATGCGAACAATACCCATTTGGGAGAGCACACATGGAGGAGGAAACCAAAACTCCAAACAGGAAAAGGAGAATCCCTTAGAACTGGGAGGAGGGAGTCTCCCAACAATTCTCCCCAAAAAAGAAAACCTCCCACCAAAAACCAAGATTCCAAAAAAGAGTGTGGCTGAATGAGCTTCACAGATTCACAATAACTTGGCTCGTAGATAGTGGCCACCCACCAAATTATCTACTTCGTTTTTCTGTGAAGCCCCACTAAACACACTTCTAACACAAAGAATAGAAAATGGGTAAACAAGTTGTCTTGAACTGTGCAGAAGAAGGAAGGCGAATTAAACCTTAAATCCAATCATTACTCAAAGTCTGGAGACTCGTTTGAGGTGTGATTTCCTTCTTTTGAAAAAAAGTATTAAGCTGCTAATGGAGGCTAAAAAATGTCAAAAACAGTTAATAATGTGAGAGAAAAAGCTACTTTAATTGTGGACTTTGATACCTGGAAGAGTTTGAACCAAATTAAAAATGATCTTAATTTGAATTCCATCGATGAGGTAATTCGATTCCTCATAGGCGAATACAATTCCAGCTATGAGAGGTGGAGAAACTACAAAAAGTGAAAATTTTGAGGGAAATTTCGTTTCTTTTATATATGTTCTTTAATGATGTTTAGTAGACTCTCTATTTTTATAGGTTTAAGTACGTAGCCGTCAGCACCCTTATTTAGGGATTCAATGGCGGTCCGCATGGTGGGATAACCAGTAATCATAATTTTCGACATTTGGGGATTACTTTTTCTCATTATGGGCAGAAGTTTGGTGCCCTCCATGTCGGGAAGTTGAATGTCTATTAGTGCAAGGTTGTATGAGGTGGCTTCTATTCTTTCCATTGCTTCTTTACCATTTTTGGCTGTGTCCACAATGTATCCCTTTTCCTCCAGTATGGTTTTTAACACCTTCCTGATTTTCTCATCGTCTTCTACTATAAGAATTTTGGAGGGATAATTCATTTCTCTTCCCGCCCCAAACTAATATTTTGGTTGAGGGATGATGCACCGTGTTATTCTTCCAATCATAGCCCTTCAATTAGGTTTTAAGGTTAAGAGCCCCGAATTCTGCGAGCGATACTTTTTATGCGCTCCACTCCAGCCTACTCCTCAACATATTGGGCCGTTTAAAGCAAATTTTTGACTTACAAAGACCAAATTTTCAATATTGGATTCTCTCAACTCATGTTTTTGTTATACTTTTTGGGTTTTTTCACATATAAAAAACTATTCAGTCTTATAAAAGACTCATTCTTAACCAAAAATTAAAACACCAATAAAAAAACAATGAACAAGAGAAGAGAAGCGAGGGGAACCAAAAACACTTATGTGATAGGAACAATTAAAAGAAAGACTTTTGCCCTAAAAAATACCAAATAATTTTTACTCCGGTTCCCAAATAAGAGCTACTTAATGGCTGTCTGGGAGGTTGACTAGATGTATATTAGTGAATTATTAACAGTTGATAGGGCATCCCTATTGGAAAAGGCGAAGAAAGTGTTGGCTGTGCAGGCCCATCCTGATGATTTTGAGTTTTTTGCGGGAGGAACCATTGCTAAACTGGCACAAAGAGGGTGTGAAATAACCTATTTGACTGTAACTGATGGTTCCCGATCCACCACAAACCCAAAAGTAACGCCGGAAAAATTGGCTGAAACACGCATGGAAGAACAAGAAAAAGCAGCAAAAATTCTGGGCGTTAAACATTTGAAGTGGCTAGGCTACACAGACAGCGAATTCCAACCCACCCTCGAAGCAAGAGGCAAAATAATCAGAGCAATTCGCCAAACCAGACCAGATGTTTTAATGACTCTTGATCCATGGCTACCCTACGAAGCCCACCCGGATCATGTGAATACTGGTCTTGCTTCTTGCTGGGCGGCAATGTTTAGCGGCTTCACAAATGTGAATCAGGAACACTTTGGTGAGGGACTTGAACCCCACCAGGTATCTACAGTGTGCCTTGCAATTAGTGCTAAATATAACGCGTATGTGGATATAACAGAAACCATAGATCTGAAAATCAAGGCTTTAGCGCAGCATAAAAGCCAGTTTCAGTCTGAAACTGAGGTGGGGTTGGGTCCTTTTGAAATGTGGGAGACAATAATAAAATCGGTAGCAGAAGGTTTTGGAAGGGAAAGGGGAATGAGGTATGCCGAAGTTTTTAAGGTGCTTACACCCCTAGAAATGCATTGCAATTTGTCCCTTGCCAGGTGAGGATTAGATCATCCAAAACTTCTTTTTATTTATTTTTTGTTTTTGAAACTATAGTAGCCTAAAAAAATTTGTTTTAAATGCTTTTAAGCCGAATAATTTTATCTTATAGTGGGTTTTGACCGAAAGATTTAAATATAAGTATTTGTAGTATACAACTTGGATTAGTATACAAATAAAATTAGTATACTGGAGGTGGGTAACATGGTTGAGGTGAAAGAAAGAAAAGAATCAACCGAAATTGAACCAAGAGAAACAAGATCATGGATATACAGACCATTCGAAGACCTATTCGAAGAATTCCACAGAAGCTTCGAAGCCCTCATGAGACCATGGTTCGACATAATCCCTTCAAGGAGAATCGAGTTCCCAACACTAACAAGATTCCCAAGACTGGACCTAGAGGACACCGGTGAAGGCTACACAGTTACCGCCGACGTTCCAGGGATTCCTAAGGACAACATAAACCTGAACATCACAAAGGACACTCTGGAAATCAGCGGTGAACTAAAAGAGGACAAGGAAGAAAAGGGAAAGAACTACCTCCACAGAGAGAGAACCTATGAGTCCTTCAGGAGATGCATTGTCTTCCCAGAGGAAGTGGTTCCAGAGAAGGCTGAAGCAGAGATCAAAAACGGCATCCTGACACTAAAGGTTCCCAAGAAAGAGCCCACACCCAAACAAGAGCCAGTCAGAGTACCCATAAAGGAGAGCAGCGAGTAAAAAGGGATTAGGCACATTCCCTCAAATCCTTTTTTTAATTTTTCCCAAAAGGTCTTTAAGCAGATTCCCGCTAAGATACCTTTAGGTTTTTTGGCAGTAAAATTGGTTTCCTCTTTCTAAGGTTTAGAAGTTTCCCGCCAGATAATTTGTGGGGTTTACGGTTTAGTGGTGCTAGTTATCTTCTTCTTTGGGTTGAGAGCATAAGATTGGTGGTCGCTTTTCTTTTTGGGAAGTTCCTAAGCGGAGTTGGAGCATTTTCCATATTTCATCACAGACCTCTTTGTTTTCGCAGTTTGTGCAATCGTAGGAGGGAGTTGATTTCACTGGAGTTGCTATCCTCCAAGCTTCTTGGGTTATTGTTCCGAGTTCTTTTACATCCTCGGTGCTAGAGGTTACAAATATTACCTCTACAGCTTCTGCTCTTGGAAGATTTTCTTTGAGGCTTAACATTAGTGCTCTTCCCAGCGTTTCTAGTGTGAAACCCTTTTCTACGGCTTCCCTGCTCACCCTACTCCACACTCTTTGATGCTGGGGAACCGCCCTCAACATGTAGCCTTCCAAATTTAGATTGTATTGGTTTCGGCTGAGGAGCCGATAATTCTTAGGTTCCAAATCTCTAGTTTGGGCTATGATAATTTGGGCGAATGGCAAGTTGCCTTTTGCCTCAGGAATGTCGGGTCCCACAATTGTTACTTTTCCATCTCTGACCAGTTCTGGATTCTCGGTCCATAGGACAAGAGCTGCTGAGGCGGTTTTGGGATTTCCCAGCTCGACAAAGGTGTCTTCTTTAAGAATTATTCCCGGCTGCTTGCTTATTGGAAGGCCTTTTTTCAAATTTTTAACACTAGTGGGGCACTGTTTTTCACACACTTTTTTCCCCTGTTTTTTCCAGTTTTCTACGCGTTGTCTTAGCTCCTCTATCATTATATCGAATATTTCCAATAGTTTACCTCCGGTTGAGATGTTCTAACCTGCTTTTTGCTTGGCTATTAATGCTGCTCCCAATGCTTGCACTATTTGGGGATCAAATTTTACTTTTTTGATTTCTACGCCAATTTTTTCCTCCAGAATTTTCACCATTGCTTGGTTTTTCGCCACCCCTCCTATGATTACTACGTCTTCTATAACTCCCAATCTTCCCACTAGGGTGGCTGTTCTGAGGGCTATGGAGTTGTTAATTCCGCTTACAATGTTTGCGATTTCCGATCCCTCATTGACATAGGTTATAACCTCGCTCTCGGCGAAAACACTACACTGGCTGGTTATGTTTACGGGATGTGACCCTTGGAGTGAAGGAGAATCGAAATCGTCTGGATTAATTTCTAGGGCTTCAGCCATTATCTCCAGAAATCTTCCAGTTCCACTAGCGCACTTATCATTCATTACGTAGTCAATCACTCTTCCCTCCTTGTCGATTTGCGCTACCCTTGTGAAGAGTCCCCCCACATCAATCACTGTTCTTGCAGTGGGCAGAAGCCACAGTACCCCTACAGCTCCGCAACGGATATCGCTTTCGGTCGCGTTAGCGAAGGGAATTCTTGCCGCACCCCAACCGCAGCCCACACAGTACTTCACATTGTCAATGGTGATTCCCGCATTTGATAGTGCTTGGTTCATTGCGTTTCTTGCGGATTGCTCTGCTTTAGCCTCTGTGGTCACTATGCTGTAGGCTAAAATCTGATCATTTTTTAATAGTACCGCCTTTGTGGTCAATGTTCCAACGTCACAGCCAGCAAAAATCATTATTTTACTTCCTCCTCTGCTGTTTAAGGTAATTCTCTTTGGCGAAAAGCGCGGCTCCCAGAGCTCCCATAATCTGAGGATCTTGGGGAAATTCCACGGCTTTGAATCCGATAAGTTCCTCAAGGTTTTTTACTACTGCCACGTTTTTTGCAACTCCCCCAGTTATTCCCAGATCTTTTTTGATTTCTATTCGATTTATTAGAGCGTAGACCCTTCGAGCCATAGCTTGATTTATTCCCGCTGCGATGTCCTCAATCTTTTTACCCTCATTGATTAGAACCATGGTCTCAAACTCGGTGAATACGCTACACTGACTTGTGATACTCACTGGATTCTCTGACTTCAAGGAAACTGGTCCTAGTTCCTCAATTGTTAAGCCAAGTGTCTTAGCCATCATTTCCAGGAATCTCCCGGTTCCCGCCGCACACTTTTCATTCATAACAAAGTTTTTTACTCGTCCCTGATCATCCAAACAAATCACCTTACAATCCTGTCCTCCAACGTCCACCACGGTTCTTATACTTGGTACCAGCCAATGTGCCCCCTTACCGTGACATGAAATTTCACTAACATTTTTCTGGGCGAAAGGAATTCTACCCCGCCCATAGCCGGTACTAACACAATATTCTATATCATCTATTCTGAGACCGGCCTTCTCAAGTGTTTTGTTCATCACATCGCTGGCCGACTGCTCCGGCCGGGGGCGTACCCGAATAATTTCATAAGCCAATATTCTATTATCTTCCATGATTACTGCTTCTGCCGTAAGTGAGCCCACATCACAACCAGCCACAATCAACTGTGACTCCTCCTTTTAGATTCCCGGACGGTTTTTATAAACTCCGCCAACTTGGCCTTAATATCTGCTATAGAAGTAAACCTTTTATCTGCAATATCCATATCAAACCGGAGCGAAGGAATTCCAGCCTCCTTTTTTAGAGCGTCACTCAGAAGCTTGTTTAAAGCCCAACTGTGCTTACAAGCCATGTGTCCCCCAAATATGGCGCAGTCCGCCTTATACTCCTTTGCCAACCATACAAAGTCATCTATCCAAGTATCAGCATAACCCAAACCCTGGCGGTGCATAGGCCAATTGAAGGACCTCTCAGCAAGCCCTCTTATTATGCTATCAGGGCTTGAAGTTTCAATAGGCTGGGTGAAGAACCAGTCGAGCGCGTCGAAGAGGTGCACTGCCCCCAGCTCCTCTTCCAACCACCCATAGAAAGAGAAATCGAAGAGTACTGGCACATTAGTCCAGAGAGTCCTTATCTCCTCCATACCTTCGGGTATCACACCTACCCCATTATCCACGTTTCTTTTCGCAAGATCTCTACACACTTTAAAGAAGGATATGCCTTCAGGTTGTCCCATACCTATGAGCATTACTCCCGCCGCGGCAATGTGGCTAAAGCTTGGATCTGGGCAAGGAACAGCCTTCCTCAACTCCAGAACTTCAAGGAAGTACTCGTAGGCCTGGTTTGAACACTCAACAACCTCTCTGAGCCTCTCTGGATCCAGCTTCTGTCCCGTTACTTCATCAAGCCTCTTAACCATCTTTTTAAACTCTTTAGCATAATACTCGAAGCTTCTAGAGTCCATAGAGTAGGGAACATCTATGGGAATGAATTTTGCATCAGTCCTCTCGGCTATCCACTGGTAGGCCATATTGCTTGCATCACATGCACCTACGGGTTTAACTATAATGTCAGGCTTGGGAACCTTGCCCAAAAGAAGATATCCCATGGTCGCTTTTTGGGTGGAGCATAGATGGCTGGGGAAACCCTCTGCTTCAATCCTATCGATAGCTTGCTCGCCTCCGTTTATCCATGTTAAAGCAGCCGCCACTGACTGGTATTCTACACATATGGGTATCAAGTCCATGGCGTAGTAAATTTCGGGTGAGTGTGTGAAGAAAAAGTAGACAACCTTTTTTCCTTCCTCTAATCCTTTAACAACAATATTATTCCAGTATTTGTAGTTGCATTTCACCCACTGCTTTGCAATTTCCCTATGTTTAGGTCTAGTAAAATTAGCGAGTCCAATTTGAAGCATTCTCAAAACACTCATTTCCTCTTCCGAAAGGGAACCTAGTGTCCTCTCTAGGTTATTGCTCTCTAGGAATTTTTCTTGTATTTTATAAGCTAACGCCATATGCCTTGCAAATTCTGTGCCAGTCTCATCCATTTTTACAAACCTCCGATCCCCTCAAGAAAAGATTAAATCTCTCATTTACCTTAGAGTATTAATGCCTTTTTCTTTCCCGAACATTTTTTATGAACTCTGCAAATTTAGCCTTTATGTCCACTATGGATGTTACTCTTTTATCAGCTAAATCCATTTCAAAGCGTAGTGAGGGAATTCCTACCTCTTTTTTAAGAGCGTCGCTTAGAAGTTTATTTATCCCCCAGCTGTGTTTACAAGCTGCATGTCCGGCGAATATAGCGCAGTCCGCCCTGTACTCTTTCGCAAGCCATACGAAATCGCTTATCCAGTCATCGGCAAATCCCATGGACTGGCGATGCATGGGCCAGTTGAAGGACCTCTCAGCGAGCCCTCTTATTATGCTATCAGTGGATGAAGTATCTATTGGTTGAGTGAAAAACCAATCCAGACAGTCAAATAGGTGTATTGCCCCCAGTTCCTCCTCAATCCAGTCAAAGAAGGGGAAGTCAAAGAGTATAGGTACATATATCCAGAGTGTCCTTATCTCCTCCATACCTTCGGGTATAACTCCCACCCCCTTCTCCACGTTTTTCTTCGCAGTGTCCCTACACGCCTTAAAGTAATCTATGGCTTCGGGACGCCCCAAGCTAGTCAGCATCGTTCCCGCTGATAGTAAATGACTGAGGCTGGGATCCGGGCAAGGAACCGCTTTTCTTAATTCCATATTTTCAAGGAAGTACTCGTAGGCCTGGTTTGAACACTCAACAACCTCTCTGAGCCTCTCTGGATCCAGCTTCTGTCCCGTTACCTCTTCAAGCCTGGCAATCATCTTCTTATATTCGTTTAGATAGTACTCAAAGGCATGGGAGTCTAAGGAGTAGGGTGTGTCCATAACGATGAACTCCGCACCAGTTTTTTCCGCCATCCACTGGTAGGCCATGTTACTGGGGTCACATACTCCTACGGGTTTAACTATAATGTCTGGTTTTGGAACCTTATTCATGAGTAGCCAGCCCATCGTTCCTTTCTGTGCCGAACAGAGGTGGCTTGGTAATCCCTCAGCTTCGATCCTGTCAATTCCATCTTCAGCTCCGTTAGTCCACACCGCTGAGGCTAAAGCAGGCTGGTATTCTGCACATATGGGTATCAAGTCCATGGCGTAGTAAATTTCGGGTGAGTGAGTGAAATAGAAGTAGACAACCTTCTTTCCCTCCTCTAATCCTTTGAGAACAACATTATGCCAGTATTCATAGTTACATTTTATCCACTCCCTTACTATATCTTTAAGCTTGGGCTTAGGTATCACCTCTGCCAAAGCTATCTGAAGTATTCCTAACAAACTTTGCTCTTCTGGTGTTAAGGTGGCTAGAGCCTGCGTTAAATCCTTAGCATCTATAAATTTGTTTGCTATACTGAAAGTTAGGGACATTAGCCTTGCATGTTCTTTTCCATTATTCCTCATTTTTCACCCTCCTATTCTCTCCAGAAATGCTTGCACTCTGGTTCGGAACCTTCCAACATCGCTTATTAGATAGTCCCTCTCTAGTATCAATGTGGGAATGTTTTCCTCCTCCAATTCCTTGCTTATCATAACGTTGTCGACACCATGTGGATCGCAGAAGGCAATCTTCTCAAATATTACCCCATCTACTCGGGCTTTTTCAGCCAATTCCCTCACAAAGCCCAATTTCTTGGGATACTCCCTCAACATACGTGGACAAGGATTATGATAATAGTAGCGCTTAGCTACAGCTTCCAAAGGGTCTCCCTCACCACTAACCAACCCCTTAAATTGCCTTGTTCCAAAACAGAGGGAATCGGTGACCACAAGTCCTCCCAAGTCCTCAATAATCTCAATTAAACTTGGTTGGTCAAGTTCGCTCCCTACAATCATTAGTCTCGCATCATAGTCTCTTATACCCCCTGAATTCTCTAGCTCTTTTAATAAACTAGCAAGCATAATGTTGAAATCTTCCCTCGGCATCGCTGAGGCAGCTGCAACTATGCTGAGGCTCTGAGCTCCATTAATCGGTGGATTCTCCTTGGCTCTAAGGTTGTAAAGTTTTTCCAGGAGCTCACGGCTCTCGTTGTAAACATTTATTGATTCTCTGAGCTTCTCATCTGTTATCTTCACACCAAAGTGTTGCTCAATGTGCTCCTTAAATCTTTCAACTTCCTCCATATAAAATTTAAATCCATCTTCGGTGAGTACGTGCGGTACAGGCAAGAAGTGGTGGAACGGGATTTTAACTATCCTAACCCAGTTATCGTAAACCCTCCGTATGTGGTCACATCCGTTAAGGTAGCAGAATCCATCCAGAAAATCGTAGGCTCCCGTGATACCTAGTTCAAGGACAGCCCGGCAGAAGCTACAGTTAAACCTGCCCATATAAATGTCCGCATTTGAGGTGCCAGTACAGGTTACTCCCCTTATTCTATAGGGCAATATGCCTGCAGCGTGGATTATTTCCTCTGGAGCATAAGTGCAAGTGTACCCAATAATTTTCTTTCCCTGCTTCTTCCATTCATCAATGTAAGAGTTACGCAGAGTTGATGAAACCTCAACTAACTTATCTAAAATCTCCAAAAATCTCACCCAATTTTTAATTATTAAAGCCTAAGATTCCTTTATATGCCTTTATTTTCTATTATATTTTTCCAAAAAACTATTTCAGCTCATATATGTTGTAATCACTAATAGTTTCAAAATTAATAAAATTATAAAAGGAGAGCTTACTCTTAGTAGGGACTGAAACATATTTTCAACAAAAAAATAATCAAAGGATAATTTTTAGAGTTCATTAAGGAGGCTAGTCGGCTGCATGGATCGCTTGGAGAATGTTTTGCGGGCTATTGAATTTCTCTCCCCTGAATGTGTGCCTGTTTATCGCTTATCACTGAATCCTGAGAATCCTTGGATTGAGAGTGATTTTATCGAGGTGCTCTATACTCACCCGAAAGGCTGGAAGCCGAGTCGGAAGGGAGAGGATGAATGGGGATGTGTCTGGGATAATCTTGGAGGCAAAACAATGGGAAACGTTGTTACCCCACCTATTACTTCTTGGGAGAAGTTGGAGGATTATGAGTTTCCCGATCCCTACTTGGAGGATAGGTTTACGGATCCTATTCCCTACAAGGTAGGAGATTTTTCATTTGAGATTCCAAGTGCTGAGCAACAAATTTCCACTTGGGCAGGGGATAGATATGTCCTTGGCAGCTTGGAGATTACTCTATTTCAGCGTCTCCAGTTTCTTAGAGGAGCAGACACAATTCTTAAGGACATTTACTTGGAGAGGGAGATGGTGGAGGAGCTGGCGGATAGAGTAACAGATTTTTACTTGGGACTGATTGAAATGTGGAGTTCTCGTGGGGCCCACGGGGTAATTGCTTATGATGATTTTGGAACGCAGCAGGGATTATGGATGCGACCCCAGATTTGGAGGGAAATCTTCAAGCCCCGCTACTGGAAGATGGTTAAAGCCGCCCATAATAGGGGAATGCATTTCTTCCTCCACAGCTGCGGATACATCTATGATATAATAGGTGATCTTGTTGAAATTGGGCTGGACGTCTTACAATTGGATCAGCCTGAACTTCTGGGCGTTGACCGGCTGGGAAGAGATTTTGGTGGTAAGATTTGCTTCTTCTGTGTGGTAGATATTCAAAAAACTCTCCAAACTGGAACTAGAGAACAGATAGAGGAAGCCGCAAAGCATATGATTAAGGTTCTGGGAAGCTTTGATGGAGGCTTTATGGGAAGAGCTTACCCGCAGCCAGAGGCAATAGATCTTAAACCTGAAAACGTGGACACCATGATCAGAGCTTTTAGAAGGTATGGGAAATATCCGAGGAGAACTGTCTAAACTTTAAGTTTTTCAAATATTTTCTTTACAGCTTTTAGGCTTGGTGCACTACTTGGAATTTCAGTTATGGGCTTCCCAAGTGTGTCTAGTTTTGTGATGTTTTCGTCTTCTGGCACGGTGCCGAGTACCTTCAGCTGGAGTTCCTCCGCCCGCCTTTTTATTTCCACTATTTCATCTGGGCTTCTTACCCTATTGATTATGAGCCCTGTTTCCCTGTGATGTGTGTATTTGGCGGCCGTTTCCCTAATTGCGTTTGCGGTTTGGAGGCCCCTTAGTGTAGGGTCGGTTACAATTAGTAGTGTTTTCACGGATCTAACCACTTTTCTGTTTATTTGTTCAAGTCCCGCCTCACAGTCAACGAGAGTTACATCAAAGTTTTTTGATAGGGTTTCAATTGCGTCTCTAAGTAGGGTGTTTGCTGGGCAGAAGCAGCCAGGGCTGTCTGGAGTGCCCATAGCTAGGAGATTAAACCCTTTATCCTCAACCAGAGCCTCAAGAAGGTAGTAATCAAGTGAATCCACTATCTCCCCCTTTTCATCCTCGTCTCCCTCACTTGCAACTTTTATAACGTTTTTCCTAAGGTCTTCTAGTGTCCGCTCTACTCTGAGTCCAAGTATTCGCGCAAGATGAGATGTTGAGGGATCTCCATCGATAAGGAGCAGACGAAGTCTGGGAACATTTTTGAGGACAATCGCCATGAGGGCTGTGATAACAGTTTTGCCTGCTCCTCCCTTACCAGCCACAGCAATTATAGAAGAATCGGTCAACGATAAACCTCCAAACTAAGCCCACCAACATTAGTCAATTAACAGTATTAAAAATTTATAACTTAAATGTTCCCCGATAACTGGATAGAAGCATTTTTATGGTATTGATTGTATATTTTAACCAACTTTTGAATATTTGGAGGTTCAAGTTTGAGTGGAGAGAAGGAGCCGCTATTTGAAGTTGTATTCGATTTTGAGAATCCCAGTCCTTGGGTTCGCCCAAATCGCCCCTGGGAGAAATGGTACCGAGAAGCTACCTATGAGGGAAGAAAGATAAACATTCCTCGAACCATTAAGTATCCTGAAATACCTATACATTATTTTGGAAGGGACGCTGCGGAGAATTATCCCAACAATGTGGCCGTCTACTATACTCCTCAGGAAAAGAAGTACACTTACCGTGAACTAATGTACTACAGTGACAAAATCTCTGCGGCGCTGGCAGACCTTGGAGTGGAGAAGAACTCTTCTGTTGCAGTATTTATGGCAAACACTCCCGAATTCGTATTCTCCCTTTATGGAATCACTCAGACAGGGGGAGCAGTGACACCCATAAACCCCCTACTTAAGGCCCCAGACATAGCCCACATTGTAAGAGACAGTGGAATAATAGATACACTCATCTGTACCTCTAACCTCTACCCAGTGGTTGAGAAAACACGGGAGGAGGTGGAACTGGAAAACGTAATAGTGGTGGGCGACAAGATACCAGGAACCATAAACTTTGCAGAGATGATTGAGAAGTATCCCCCCAAACCCCCAGACGTCACAATAAACCCAAAGGAGGATGTTTGCGCACTAATGTACAGTGGAGGAACCACGGGACTACCAAAGGGAGTGATGCTCACCCACTATAACATAGTGGCAGACGTAATAGCTAGTGCCCATACACAGTGGGGAGATGACAGATCCGGAGCTGGTAAAGGAACAGTTATTGCCGTTCTGCCAATGTGCCACGTCTTCGGATTTACTATGGTTCAGAGCTATGTGTATGCAAAATCCATGATGATAATGTATGCGGGATTCGACCCCGAAGTGGTAATGAGGGATATTGAAAAGTATAAAAGTGAGGCGTTTCTGGGAATTCCACTCATGTATTTTGTTTTGGTAAACCATCCAAGCTTTGGAAAGTACGATCTCTCCTCATTAAAGCTAGCAATATCCGGCGCAGATACTCTGCAGACTGTGATTTCAGAAAAGTGGAAAAAGGTCACAAACGTCGATGTAGGTCAGGGGTATGGTCTCTCCGAGGCAAGCCCAGTGACCCACAGCCAACCTCCATGGCTGCCAAAAATAGGAAACAGCATAGGGATACCAATAATAGATACCGACGCAAAAATTGTGGATCTTGAAACTGGAACACAGGAACTACCGCCGGGAGAGATAGGTGAACTTATGGTCAGAGGACCACAGGTGATGAAGGGCTACTGGAAGCAGCCCGAAAAGACAAAGGAAACAGTAACTGAGGATGGATGGCTTCACACTGGAGACCTGGCCCGAATGGATGAGAATGGCTACTTCTACATAATGGGGCGATTCAAAGACATAATCAAGTATAAGGGTTACAAGGTTATGCCCGACGATGTAGAAAACGAATTGTTAAAACATCCCGCAATACTGCAATGTGTGGTAATCGGTGTTCCAGACCCAAAAATTGGAGAAAACATTAAGGCCTTTGTGGTGCTTAAAGATGAGTACAAGGGAAAAATTAGTGAACAGGAGATCATTGATTGGGCGAAGGAAAACATGGCAGGGTACAAGTGGCCCAGAAAAGTAGAGTTCATTGATGCAATTCCCAGAACCGCGGTGGGAAAGGTGTTCAGAAGAAAACTGAGGGAAATGGAGCTTGCGAAAAAGGCCTAAAAACACCAATCCTGAAAAATCAAAGAACACACAGAAAATCGATTAACCAACCATAAACACTTTCCTTTTTACCCAACCCACTCGCTTCTACTCAGTTATATTGAAAAAAAGGTTTATAGAATCGTAAAACTGGGCTCTAATGGGGGGAATGTTTCCCGCTTTTGGCAGAGAGGATTGCACAGACGAAGGAACGTATGGAAGGCGTATCCGAATCAACCGCATAATTTAAACTATGCGAAAAACATATATCGTATTTGGAATCGAATGGGAGGAAACGCGCTTATTTAAAATGTTTACCGGAGGAAATACGGCATGAATTATGAGTGTTTAATTCTTGAGAAAAACGAAGAAAAAGGAATAGCGAAAATAACTCTAAATCGACCGGAAGCTATGAATAGCTGGAATTACCAGCTGGCAAAGGAATTCTTGGAAGCTGTGAGGAGCCTAGAAGATAACCGCAAGATTAGGGTTCTGATTATTACTGGTTCTGGTGGAACATTCTCCACTGGTGCAGACCTAAAATTTGTGAGGTCTCTACTTGATGAGGGCTTAGAGAAGGGATGGGAAATGATTACCACCCTAAATGAAGCCTTCAGCAACTGTGAAAAAACCAGATTGCCCGTAATTGCCGCGGTAAACGGTTTCGCCCTAGCCGGAGGCTTGGAACTCATTCTCTGCTGCGACATAGTGTTAATGGCGGACAACGCCAGAATAGGAGACTACCACTCCAACTTCGGCCTAATACCGGGCGGAGGAGGCTCTCAACGTTTGCCCAGAAAAATAGGAGACCAAAACGCAAAATATCTACTATTTACTGGAAGATGGGTTTCAGCCGAAGAAGCCAAAGCCATGGGCCTAGTCCACCAAGTAGTGCCAGCCGACAAACTCATGGAAGAAGCCGAGAAACTAGCCATGAGAATCGCGGAAAAAAATCCCGGCGGCATAAAATACATGAAGTACCTGGCAAACAAAAGCAGAGACCTACCACTAGAAGAAGGCTTAAAACTGGAACAAGAAATCTTCATGAAATTTGCAGTGGAAGAGAGAGAAAACCTCATTGAGGGGTTAACCGCCTTCATGGAAAAGAGGAAACCAGTTTTCAAATAAAAAAGGAAACCAATTATCAGAAGACCTAGCAAGAAACGGTCAGAAATTCGATAACCACACAACCTATATTTTTAAATAGGAAAAAAAGGATTTTCAATAAGTAAATTGGTGCAAACCATTTAAATATTAGAAAACAACTAAAAATAAAATATAAAAAATTAGCTATGGAGGAGATAAAGATTATTCCACTTCAGTTCGGCTTTGAACTATTCGCACTCATACCATTCATAATAATGATAGTTTGGTGCGTAATAGCAATAGCCCTAGCAATCTGGGTTTACAAAGACGCCGAAGAACGAGGCATGGAAGGAGCACTCTGGCTCATAATAGTTCTACTCTTAGGAATAATTGGACTCATAATCTACCTAATAGTCAGGGAGTGAAAACAAACACCAACCCTCTACTTTTCATTTTTTCAAAGAATCCCAAAAAATGTCTAATCCCCTTTAATCAAAAACAGCTAATGAACAGCGTTTATGTGGAGACAAACTCTCTGAAGACTCAGTAGATGTTTATAAAAAACCAAAAAATGTTTGCATTTTACTTTTTAGTATGCTTCTTCTGCTTCGCCACAGTTTTTCAGGGTTCCCAAAAGGATTTGAATTTCGTGGAACAATTCAATTTTTGCATTTATTGCTTTTGTTCTTTCGATTTGTGACTGTGGCGTATCCAGCCCCAAACCCAGTCCAGCAGCTTGAAAAATTCTGTAAACTTTTGCTCCACCTCAACACTATCTCCAGCAATAGCCTTAGCAAGCCGCTCCTTTTCAATTGTTAAAAGTTCCCGGAAATAATCAAAATGGCTTCCCGCGTAGGCAACGATTTCCTTCGCAAGGGTTTTAGGGTCTCTCTCAAAATAGTTCCTCAAAAATTCAACTAACGCCTCCCTGAAAATATCTCTCAACTCGGAAAACATCTCTGATTTCTGAAATTCAGAAAAGAATTTGTTGACCCACACCACTTCCCGATCAGCAAACTCCGAATCTCCTACACCTAAAGCCATCAAACGATCCGCAGCCTCATTAAAAGAAAAACCATAACGACTAGCATAACCCCAAACCTTATCATAAAGACCCTTAGGAACCCGCAAAGTCACCTTAACAAACTCCTCAGGCTCAAACCTCCTAGGCTTACCCGGCAAAATAACCACACCCAAAACACAAGCCCAATTTATTTAAACTAAAAAGTAAGACTCATATAAACATTACCAATAGATAATTAATCATTCCATAACTACTCCCTTATCTACCTTGGGAAACCAGCTTAAGGCTAAATTCTAATAAAAAAAGGGTAGTGAATTTGGCTCCTCACGCTTCACTTTGTACTCCTTCTAGACCTCAGGGAGAAGCCGCTAAAGGATTAACTACTCCTTTCTCCTCTTGCCCGCCGAACACCAGCAGTCCGAGAAGTTTGGGAGGGGGTGATTCTTTTTCTGAGCCAAATTCCAACGCTACCACACATTTCAGATACGAATCCAACAAGGAACACTATGGCCAGCACTACGAGCACCAGAGAAATTATGGGTAGGGTGAATAGCCCGTTAATCCCCAAACCAAACACCAGCGAGAGACCCACAACTACTAGAAACAATATTACGGACACTACTGTAACTCTCCAGCCCCAAAATTTAAAACGCTCCAACAAACCACTCCCAACCACTTCCACCACCATCCAACTATGCCACTTAGCCTCTCCTTATCCTCCTTTGTATCCCACTTGAAAAAGTTCTTAGTACTCTTCTAATACGATTTCCCGAGTTCCGCAGCGTCACTCCTGTTCTCCTGATTCTAGGGACCAAAGTCCGCCTCTCCTTAATTCCATAGTATACACTTCTAAACACCACATAGATTGTTCCGAACCCCAGTATTCCCAATGCCAGCAGTGCCAATGGATCTGCCATGAGTGCCGTGTGTGGTAAAGGTACGCCCATCATTGAACCGCCGTAAATCTCAAGAACCGTGGAAGAAGACATGGTTGGCAGGCCACCCGTAGTGTGAACGATTCCCGTTAAACCCACTATACCATTAATAGACACTCCGAATGGAGTAATTGTCATAGAGCCAATAACATTGTTGTCACCACTAATTACTGTAACACCTGACATCACAATGTTTCCCGTAATTACCAGAACACCATTAATGGCACCAAGATTCCCCATACTAGTAACACCCACCGTGACCATGGAACCACTGATACTCAAAGGAGCCAATATCTGGAAATCGCCACTCATAGAAACCAAACCAGAGTTTATAATGGTTCCTGCTACATTAAGGTTCCCTGTGATGCTGGTCGCGCTACCAATACGGGTTCCCGAAGCATCCATAACTATTTTCCCGTTTAGAACCTCTATCACTCCATTACTAATCTTCATACTGCCCACTGTTTGAATAAAACCATCAGAAACCACTATTGTTCCCGTGCCCCTCATCATACCACCATTAATATTCAGCGATCCAGAAACGGTAACTGGACCCTTAATGTAACTCTGCCCACCAATCTCAAAATAATCACCCCGCATAGTCACATCACCCATAATCTCAATTGTCCCCACAGAATTTACCTGGCTGCCGGATACAGTAATTGTTTCGCCAGTGAGGAACGAGCCCGTACCATTCATAACTATTCGTCCATCAGGAATACTTATTTCACCACCAGTTATAGTCATAGAGCCAGTAGTCTCCATAGTACCATAGATAAATAGATTCAGTGTACCCCTCGTCAAACCGTTATTAATGTTCATGTCTCCACTCACAGTTATCGAACCCTGCATATAGTTGTAACCCGAAATCCCAATATCGCCAGACATGTTAATGGAGCCGATAATCTCTGTAGTTCCCTGAGACGCTATCTGGTCGCCTGTAACACCAATCGCATCAGCCATTATGAATGAGCCCGTAGAGTTCATAACCATACTCACACCGGGGATGTTTATCTCGCCGCTGACTATACTCATAGTACCGGTGGTTTCCATTGTACCATCAATAACTAGGGTTATTTCACCAGAAGTCAAACCGCCATTTATGTCCAAGTAGCCCTCAATGGTTATCAGGCCCTCCATATAGTTGTATCCCGATAGTTCAATGTCCCCAGTCATCGTAGCATCACCATTGAAACTAATCGCTCCAGTAACGGTTATGATGTCACCAGTTATGTACGAACCCGTGGAGTTCAGAACCATACTTCCACTCAAAATACCTATTTCGCCACCAAGTATACTCATTTCTCCATCGGTCACCATAACCCCGTCCAAACCCAGCTGACCCACACTCACGCTCCCCCGCATATAGTTGTAGCCGGAGAGTTCAATGTTTCCCGTTATGGTGGCGTCGCCCTCAAAGTCTATTGTTCCAGTGACGGTTATAGTGTCCCCCACAATGTATGAACCCGTGGAGTTCAGAGTCATGCTCCCGCTCAAGATGCTTATCGCACCGCCAGTTATAGCCATATTTCCGTCAGTCACCATCACGCCATCCAAAACCAGCTGACCCACACTCACGCTCCCCCGCATATAGTTGTAGCCGGAGATGCCAATTTCGCCTTGTATGGTTATGTCACCGTTAACTTCTGTTATTCCCAGAGAAGCTATCTGGTCACCTGTAACCGTTATAATGTTTCCAGTGATGAACGAGCCTAGAGCATTCATGACAATGTGGCCATCAGGAATATTTATCTCACCATTGGTTATAGTCATGGTTCCAGTAGTCTCCATCGTACCATCAATATTTAGGATCATCACACCCGCTGTCAAACCACTGTTAATGTCCATGTAGCCATCCACAGTTATCAAGCCCTCCATGTAGTTGTAACCAGAGATTCCGATGTCGCCAGACATGGTGATTCGGCCGTCTATCTCCGTTGTTCCCTGCGAAGTTATCTGGCTGCCGGTAACCGTGATTATGTCTCCCGTGATGTAGGAGCCAGTGGAGTCCATCACTATGCTCCCACTGGAAATACTTATCTCGCCACCAGTTATGATCATGGAGCCAGTGGTCTCCATCGTCCCATCAATAACCAGGGTTATGTCGCCGGTGGTTGAGCCGCTGTTAATGTCCATGTAGCCATCAACAGTTATCAAGCCCTGCATGTAGTTGTAACCAGAGAGTTGAATATTTCCTGTGATGGTGGCGTCGCCGCTGAAGTCAACATCTCCTGTAACTGTGATTGTGTTTCCAGTTATGTATGAACCGGTAGAGTTCATAACCATAGTACCGCTTAAGATATCTATTTCACCGTTACTTATGGCCATTTCCCCGTCGGTCACCATTACACCGCTCAGGCTCAGAAGGGATACGATATTTATGGTTCCCTGCATGTGGTTGTGTCCTGAGATTCCAATGTCGCCCTGTATGGTTATATCGCCAATAACTTCGGTTATTCCCGAGGAGATTATCTGTTCACCTACAACCATGATTGTGTTACCTGTGATGTAGGAGCCCGTGGCATTCATAACCATATGGCCATTTGGAATATTTATCGCACCATTGGTTATAATCATGGAGCCTGTGGTCTCCATCGTGCTGCCAATAGTCAGAATTATTTCACCGGTAGTTAGACCATCATTTATGTTCAGATAGCCATCAACAGTTATCAAGCCCTGCATGTAGTTGTACCCAGAGATTCCGATGTTTCCAGTTATTGAGGAGTTTCCATCAATTTCTGTTACGCCTGTGGAGGTTATTGCGCCCTTGATTGAAGTATTTGTAGCGCCGTAAATGTATGTTCCTGTTGAGTTCATCTCCATTGTTCCTCGGAGGATGCTTATTTCGCCGTCATCTATACTCATCTCGCCGTCTGTTACCATGTAGCCCTCGCTTAGCGTCAACACTACCTGTCCAGTCATTGCTCCACCATTTATGTTCAGTGAACCAGTCACACTCAAGGGAGAGAGTATTTTATTGTAGCCCAGAACTCCTATATCTCCTTGGACTGTAACATTTCCGCTCAGCAGCATATTTCCCTCAAATGCCAGTGTGCCCTGCGTTATTATGGTTATGTTCCTAATGTCCGAGAAGCCTGATGTTAATATGCCACCATTGGTAATAACAGTAGAATTGCTGGTGCCAAACCCGGTCACACTCTGATTCGTGGTCGAAATATACATTCTAGCAGTCGGGTAACTTGCGCTCTTATCAAGAGTTATCGCAGCCTGAGTATCATTCTTCAAAAACCTGTAAACAATGGATTGACTTGAGTTCATAAAAACATAAGTGTTATTAAGAACCATTACACCACCAGCACCACTGCTAGTTCCTACAGCGAACCAGTCACCCCAAGAATCAAAAACCGCACCACCGCCAAACTGCAAATACCTTACCGGCGTTTCACCCATTTCCAAAATCAACTTATTGACATCAATAATAACTAAGTCAGGAAATTCACGGTTCTGCGCCATCTTGGTTACATTAACAATTCCGCTGTAATTCGCCTTCGAATAAGAGGGATTCCCCCATAGGTTAACGCGAGCAGATATGTTCCCCAAAAGAACAACATTCATGGTCATGTTGAACCAGTCGTGGTTTATCCGGATAAGGACCCAGTTGGTTAATGGAAACTCGTCACTCTCGCTGTATAGGTATAATTCACCGCTGTAAACCCTGATTGCATCATTGTTCGGAATAATTAAGTCTTCTGATTGGTTGTTCCAGTCTCCTATGTAGCCGCCTCCGTAGGATTCAACGTACTGGTAGTATTTTGTTATGTTGAAGTAGACTTCGCTTCCCGTATTTTTGTTTCCTACGTTGAGGGTTCCATTAACTGCGTTGACCGCTGGTGAGGTGCTGTTTCCTAGTATTGTTATGTTTCCTCCTGATTTGCAGGTTTTTCCTAGTTCGATTTTGTCTCCTGTGAGGGTCATTGTTCCGTTTGCGTAGAGGGGTGAACCTAGAACCACTTGTTGAGCGTTTGAGAGGGATAAGATTCCATTTAGGGTGTTGTTGCCTGTTACTGTCATATTTCCGGTGAGGGACATACCTGCACTTGCAGGACTGTTTAGTAGGGTTGCTAGTTTTGTGTTGCTGGTGGATGGGTATCCATTGGATAGTGTACTGTATGGGTTGATGATGTTTGAATTCAGTGGGGCGGTTGCTTGTATTGAGCTTAGTAGGGGTAGTGCAAGGAAGCAGGTTAAGATTAGGATTACTGGAATAAGTATTAGGGTGCGTTTGGTTTTTTCTCTGGAGAATCTTTTGTTCCCTTTGTGCACTATTGGTGTGTTTTCATTGTTTTCTCCCATTTTTTCCCTTCTCCTATTTTCCTTCTCCGCTTTTTTGGAATAATTTGACCTTTTTGGCGCCTTTCCCCTATTTAAATTTTTTGGAAAAATGACGTATTTTTACGGCAAATAATCCACGTCAACACCAAAACAAAGATTGGCTGAACCCAAACTATTCAAAAATCGTTCAAGAATTCAACGGATTTCCACAAAGTTAAAGTAATAGTTTCCTTTGAAAAGTTTAAGAAGAACCTCATCCCCCGGTGAGAGGTGAGTTCTTGAGCGCATTCATTATTGGAGTTGGATTAACTCAGATTAAATCGCACTGGGATGCGGATTCAGCCACACTGGCGCACAAAGCTATAATGGAAGCTCTCAGAGATGCTAACCTTGAACCAAGAGACATAGAAGGAATTATAACCACGCCTCAAGGATACTTTACCGACGCTAAAGATATTGATCGGTTTGCCCCCCAGAGGATGGGGGAGTACCTAAACATAGATGCTAGGGTGCAGGTCGCGGTTGACATTGGTGGGATGAGCAGCCTAGCCGCAGTAAAGTATGGGGTCTACGAAGTATTACTGGAGAAATGTAGAACTCTTTTAATTTATGCATCGGAAAAACTTGTGGCTCGTGAAGATTTTAATATTTCACGCCACATGTACCTCACATACCTCGTTAATGGACTCTTTGGACCCTATGATAGCAGGTATGGGGTAACTAGAGCCGTTCCCTACTATGCTATGGCTACCCAGAGGTACATGTATGAATATAATGTTAATAAGGAAGATATAGCCCACTTACCGGTTGTCTTGAGGGAAAACGCTTCCTTAAACCCTAGGGCGCAGTTCCGGGAACCAATAACAGTTGAAGATGTGCTCAACTCTAAACCCGTGTGTCCCCCACTAAACCTTCTTGAGTGTTGCCCAGTTTCTGAAGGAGGAGCAGCAATTATCATTTCAGACCAGAGTACAGCTAGAGATTTGGGAAGGGATGATTGTTACATTGCGGGGATAGGGGAGGCACATGATCCCACGAGTTTTTTCCCAGTTTACCAATCGGTCACCGAAATTCCTTCTCTGAGGAGAGCCACACAAGAAGCTTTGAGACAAGCCCAAGTGGATTTAAAGGACGTAGATGTTGCAGAAGTTTATGGTCCATTTAGCGGTACAGAACTAATGGTTTATGAAGAACTGGGTTTTTATGAGAGAGGAAAGGCGGCGGAAGCGGTGGTTGAGGGACGCACAAGAATAGGCGGAGACACTCCCATAAATCCTTCGGGGGGAAGACTCTCCTTGGGTCACCCGCCCTACGTAACTCCCCTTGCTGAAATATATGAAATAGTGACCCAGCTGAGAGGAGAGGCAGGAAGGAGACAAGTTCAAGATGCAGAAATTGGACTGGTACACGCTGAACATGGGATGATGAATGGAAATATGGTGGCAGTAATAAAGAGGAGGTAGAAGGAGTGGAGAGATTCTTCCAAGAACTGCAAAACAGGAAATTTAAAGTTCCAAAATGTAAAAACTGTGAAAGACACATATATCCGCCAAGAGATTTTTGTCCCTTCTGCAGCTCCAAAAACCTGGAATGGGTTGAAATAAGTGGGGAAGGAACACTATACGCCTACACAATAAATGCGGGAGGAATACAATTTCGCAACGAAACCATAGGAATAGTGGAATTAAAAGAAGGATTCAAAATCCTAACATACATAGGAAAACCAATCCAAGAACTAAAAATCGGACAACCAGTAAAACTTGAATACACAGAAATAGAAACCCAAGAGGGAAAATTAACACTCCACAAATTTACACCACAAAACTAAACAGACCCATACTACTACCTAGCCAAAAAAGGAGGGTTTATGGGTTGTTGGGGAGATTTTAATTCTTTTACTCTTGTCTGTTTTAGGGCCTTTTCTTGTACAGTTTAAGAGTTAGGATTGCTATCAAGAATGCTCCTGCGCCGCTGGGGATACCCAAAACTAGGAGGATTGTCTGCTGAGAAGAGGCGGAGAGCTGGCTTAAAATAGCTAAGCTTACAGGAATTTTTTCAGAGTTTTGGGAGCCGAAGGGGCCGGTCCTATTGTAGAAAACTGCTTTATCAGTAAAGTCTACTTCTTCCTGGTGTCCTTCGAAAGCCTCAACCTTAATCCTCTCATCGCCAACAACCTGAACAACAAGAGTGTACTTTTTATCTTCAGTTTGTGGATCTGCTCCAACCAGATGGTATGTGACCTTACCACTCTCAATGGATACTTGTGTGAAGTCTGGGCCTGTGGCGTTGAACACTCCTATTGGTAGAGGCGCTAATACGTTTCCTCCGACGGATACAACCATCTGCGACGCATTATGAACATAGTAGACGAGGGCCAGCTGGGTGCTATAGTTCCAGACTCCTGGTTGGCTTCCTTCAAGGAACCAGTTTCCACTCAGCCTACCGGGAAGGTCATAATCTATTTTCCCACCTCTGGGTTCACCAACTCTATTAACCTTCTGGTAGGCCTCCTCCTTCAGGCCCTCTTCAAGATAGTCCAGCGGGCAAACCGTGTGCACACTTACGCCATAACCATAGGTTTCGGGGTGAATGAAGTTCAGTGTAACATCATAATCCATTGCGCCCCAATCTAAGCAAACCGATCCTCCTGGTTGCTTCTCCGCCATACCGACAACTTGTCCTGCTTTAACTGGTATACAGGCTTGGAAAAATCCTGTTATTTTTCCAGTTTTTTCCACTATCCAGTCTGCTAGGCCCGACATGTGGTAGAAATAGCTACAAAAAATAGATGTTTCCACTATCCAGTCTGCTAGGCCCAACATGTAGTAGAAATAGCTATAAAAAGTAGATGTATGTTGTATGCGTAAGGAGTAGTCTTGATAGTTTCCTCCCTCCTGAGTGTTATTGCTAATCTGTATTATTACTCCATCGGCCGGTGCAACTACATTGTGAGTTCCGTTTTTTAGTACAAAGTATATGTGGTCGCTGGGAAAAGTGTGGCCGGGAGGGCTCAAGTGTCCCAGTGGTATTATGTATTCGTAGGCGTCGTTATTTAGGGGTATGTGTGTGAAGGTGAACTTGGAACTTGTTGGAATGTTTGTATCCTCTGTAGAATTATTGTGGGTTGTTTTTAAAAGCAGCAAGTCAGCGTTTGGTTGTTTTAGATTATAACTTGTTTGGCTGAAACCCATTCCAACTAGTAGGATTCCAATAACGGCCACGACGACAATCTTTTTACCCAGGCTCATAATTTTTGGCCTCCTTTTATTTTTCTGGGTAAAAAATGAATGCTTATTTCGTGGTTTTGTGGGGGGCTATCGCTTTTCCCTAATTTATTGTGTTCTAATTTGGAATATATTTTTTTGGTTTGCTCTTTTGCATAATTTTATTGGTTTCTAATATTTTTTATCTATAAATTTAAAAATTTGTTTTATAAATTGGGATGAAATGCTGAATATTTTATATATAAATAATGTTAAAAACGAAGATTTGTGCAAAAATGGTTTTAGCCAAAAAATTTAAAATTATTCTTCCTTCTAAAAAATTTTCATAGGGGACTAGCAGTTTTTAAAGCTTCTTTGAAGGAGGGATTACAAATGAGTGCGGATGCCGCAGACCCTGGCCAAATGCCTAAACAGTCTCACTTACTTTATGAGACAATTATACAGGATTATCGCACTATTATTGGGGATGAATTTGACGAAAGTTTTGTGGCGGTTCTGGAGCAGCTGTCAACTGATTTCGAAACCACTGAGGAGAAGATTGGTGCAGAGACAAACATGCCTTTCAAGGAGATTAGAAAGATTTTGTACAAATTGTATGATTCACGCATAGCAACTTATCGAATGGTTCGAGACCCCAATACTGGATACATTATATTTCTTTGGAAGTTGCTCCCCCTAAAGTGCAGTTTTGCAACATTCAGGCATAAAGCAATGCTTGCAATTAAAAGCTTAGAAGAAAGAATCGAATATGAGAAAAACAATACATTCTATCATTGTGGACTGAAAACGTGTCAGAAGCTCACCTTCGACCAGGCCATGGAAGCGGAGTTTAAATGTCCAACATGTACAAAACCACTACAACCGGTAAACAACGAAGAAACAATAAATATGCTGAGAAACAAAATTCGGGAGCTACAAAAGGATATAGAAACCATTTCCAAAAGCCTCTCGGAGAACGAAAACACCATTTCCTAACCCAAAAGGCAATCTTATACCCCTAAAAAATAAAGTCGAGAGCATAAGAGATCCTTTTTGATCTTGGTTTTTTGGACGGCTCAGCAGGACGAGTGACTGCCCTCCCAAACTTAACACAACACCTGCAGACGAGCCTAGGAGAGTCCTCCTTTAGCAGAAGAAAAGTTAGAATTGGGATCTGGAAAACCAGCGCAAGAAAATAGTTTCCTGGCAGCTCAACACCCAAGTGCTGAGACACAAAGGAAACTTTTACGATAAAAAAGTGATGGAAATTGAGGGGGGCACAAAGTAATAGGTGTGCATTTTTGTTTTTGGGTATGTGGAAGTGTTCTGCCCAACTTCCCTAATAGGGCTTATTTGGAAAAGAAGGCTTAATAACGCCTCCTTTACAGGCAGCCAGCAAACAAAAACACATACCCCCTGTGCAGAAAACATACCTGTAACATTATGCCATTGAGGGGGCATATAAAAAGCTGCATGATTTTTTCCATAATACTTATGTGATGGGGAGAATACTTTTTATGAGGGAACATAAAAATGTCAAGAGTTAGGGAAATATTTCAAAAAAAAGAAAGAAGAAAAGCAAGACTAAACTCCTCGATGAACTTAATTATTAGAGAATTGGAGAAAATGGGGGTAATAAAAATTATACTCTTCGGCTCACTTGTTGAAGGAGAAATAGACATCCATAGTGACCTGGATCTTTTAATAATTATGCCTAGTGGTAGAAGCGGGAGGCAATGGATGAAACTGATATATGAAACATTAAGCCGAGAGGTGGCTTCCGACTTAATAGTTTATAATGAGGACGAATTCGAGGAGAAACTCAAAATAAGCAGATTTCTTCAAAGCATAGTAAATTCGGGAAGAGTGGTTTATGAAAAAACCAATTAAAGAAGAATCGTTGAGATGGTTCACCCATGCAAAGGACGAGTTTGAAGACGCAGATGAACTGCGAAGGAGAGGAAGATTCTACCTTGCGCTCTTCCATTTTCAGCAAGCAGCAGAAAAAGCTTTGAAAGCATATCTTTATTCGAAGCTCAAATCTGTTGAAGTGTTTTACACACATTCAATAGGGGAACTAGCCGAAATGGCGCTTGAAATAGATAAAGATTTTGAAAAAATTATGGCTGCCAAAAAACTGGACATATATTATCTTCCCACCCGCTACCCCAATAGTCTTCCAGGAGGAGTTCCCTCAAGATATTTCGACGACCCAAAAGAGGCAGAGGAAGCAATGCAACTTGCGAAAAGCATCATTGATCTAGTGGAAAAAAAATTAAGGTAAGGAGAAATTTTTAGAAGGTTTTTCTGAATCCAATCCTTTCTAAATTAAATAACCATTTTGATACATGCTTTTCATCTCAAAAATCTTTAATGCTATTAGAATCCAAAAGCATACTACCCATAAGGGGATACTCTTGAGCAAAGTGTTCTTGGACTGCACCAAATTCTTTTTAAATCCAAAGCGCCCTTACTAGTTTATAAGTAATATTAGGGAGAGAGATAAATGGAGAAGGCTCGTTTTACTCTTTTGCGTGGTGGAGCAGCTGAAGCCCTAGCTTCTGCTGCAACTACTTTTAAACATAGAATAATGGGGAAAATTCCAGATACAGTGTCTGTTTGGATTGCGGATAGGCCCTGTGTGGCTATGGGCTACTATGAGGATATCGACTCTGTTGTAAACATTGAGGGAATTAAAAAGCACAAAGTGGAGCTGAGTAGAAGGTTTAGAGGTCAGGGTGCGGGGACATATTTCGCATCGCCGGGTTCAATGGTTTGGTCAGTAATAACGAATAAGCTGGATAACATGGAGGAAGCAGCAAGACTCATCGTGGGGGACATAACGCTTGGATTATACAAGAAGGCGGGAATTGAGGGATTATGGTATAAGCATCCGGGGGATATTAAAACCGGTGAGAGGAAGCTGAGCGGGCATTCCGTCTCAAAAATATTTAACACAACACTGGTATTTACGTTTATAAACAGGGTTTCCCCTGACGCCGAGATGATGGCAGATGTAATCAAGTACCCTCCAGAAAAGGCTAAAGACAAAATCATAAAGGATCTAAGGGACTACGCTGCCAGTATCGAAAAAGATGGCAAAATAATGATGGATGAGGAAGAAATAATTGAATTCCTATTAGAATCAGTGAAAAATAAACTTGGAATAGAAGCAGAACCGGGTGAGCGAACACCCGAAGAACTAGCAGACATTGGCCGCTTAACAAAGTACATGTTGGATGATAAATTTGTTTTCAGGTATTCCAGCGAGAAATGGAAGAAGACTCTACCCAGCGAGGATAGGGTTGGTTCCCACCAATACAAAGCCGCAAAACTCATTCAAGCCCACGTAGCAGTCGACCCCAACGGAATGATCGATGATGTACTTATAACAGGAGACTTTTTGGTCAGACCACCACACGGGCACCAAGTAATAGCAGAAATGCTCAAGGGCAACATGGCGGCGAACAGCGCTGCAATAAAAGAAGTGGTTGAAAATGTGTTCTCGATGCCGGGCTTCGAATGCTCCGGAATTACAGCCGAAGAGTTCGCAACACCCATAATCGAAGCAGCAAAAAAAGCACTAGAATAAAAGAGTTCAAAAAGAGCAAACAAAACTCTTCCCTTTTTTATTAGCTAATACTGTTTCTTAATTTATTCACAGAAACATGTGGAAAATTAAAAAAATATGAATTATGCAACACGGAGCCTCATTAAAAAGGCTTATAACTTTTTGATTCGTTCAAATTTGCAAGGAGGTTTTTGGTGTGGTAATTAGTGTACATGCGCACCTGGCTCATAAAAATATGTGGTCTGACAAGTTCTGGGATTTTGTAGCTGACAATTACGCCAAGTCCTTGGGCGTACCCAAAAAAATGGTGGCTGAGCAAATGTTGCCCCAATTTTGGGCATCCAATGCTGAAGTTTTTGTTAAGGTGGCTGACAGTGCAGGCATCGACAAGGCTTTGGTTATGGGGGTTGATTGGGGTATGTCTGTTGTTGGTGAAGCGGAATGGTCAGTGGAGGAGATGAACAAGTGGGTTGCAAAACAGGCTGATGAGTATCCAGATAAACTTGCTTCCCTATGCGCAATAGACCCTAGGAGAGGAGAGAGAGCGGTTAAACTGTTGGAAAAGGCAGTTGAAGAGTGGGGGATGAAGGGACTAAAGTTCCACCCCACTGCGGGTTACTATCCTGATGACCGGAAGTTCTTTCCACTCTATGAGAAGTGTGTAGAGCTTGATGTTCCCCTCTATTCACACACAGCAGCAGTGATTTCGTCACCTATGGAGTCCAAATATGCGGACCCCATATATCTGGACAGTGCCGCAGCAAACTTTCCGGATCTAAAAATAGTTATGGTTCACTTCGGCGGAATGAACTGGACCCTGAAAGCAGCAGAGATTATGACTTCTAGACCCAATGTTTACGCCGAAATCTCTGCACACCAAGTAGCTGCTGCAGGCATGCCTCAATACTGGTTAACTACTTTAAGAAACCTGCTCAATGTTCCATCTCTGCTAGGCTCTCCTCTTAAAGATAGGATAATGTTTGGAACAGACTGGCCCTACCTTCTTACAGAACCTTGGCGAGAAAGCCCCCGACTTTAGTCGCGGGGATGAATCGCCCAAAAAGCTTATAAGAAAGTAGGAAAGGATGATGATTGTTGGTAGCTGAAGGGTTTGGCTTGGGCTTAAGGGGCTAAACAAGACGCA
>CAZECW010000135.1:0-2922 GCA_964510585.1 uncultured archaeon
CAGTAACCCCACCACCCCCCCAAAAAGTACCATTATCAACGCCTGCACCTGCAGTTGCACCAAAGCCAGCACCATTAGAACCCCAGCCAGCTACAATAAAGAGAGAGCCTGTGCCCCTCGCCCCTCCTCCCGCAACCCGAGTCGGTGGTAAAAACATCTATGGCAGAATAAAGATAAGAGATATAGCCTGGAGAGTGGGAAAATCAGATGAGGAGCTAAGAGCAGTTCTTTCTAATCTAATAAATCAAGGAAAAATCGCCGGCTATATTCAGGGAGACGAATACATCCAAGCCCCAGACGAGGCGCTAACAATGCTTTCAGTTCCAAGTTATAAGACTCCCACCTATGCGACAGAAAAGGCAACTCAGTTTTTCACAACTTCGGAAGCTGACATCTCAGCCAAAACCAGAGAAGGCTACAAACGTTGTGGGGTCTGCGGATCAGAAATTCCAGAATGGACAAGAATATGCCCCAAGTGCGGCGCCAAACAATAAATCCAAAAAATCAAACAACACTCAAAACCCACCTAAACTCCACACATATATAGACATACAATCACACGCTCACGCGTTACAGACAAATGAAAACATATTCTTATGGTAAACCCCTATATGTTTCGCGTTTCAGGATAAAGTATGAAAATATGTTTTCAGAGCAAACCCCTCTACGCTTACGTGTCTTAGAAAGCATGAAAAAAGTTTTTTTATGGGAAATTATGAAAACCAAGTTCTCCATGGTAAACTATGGAAGTTAATCAAAATAAACTCACATAAATTTCGCTCCTTAAACAAATTGTATAAAATTTTTCCATAGTCATAATAAACATCTTAAGTAAAAGCCGTCACTTCCTAATTCTATTTCAAAATTGCTTCCAAACATAAAATTCCTATTTTAACATTTTACGCAGAGAAAGTATCCTGTTTTCAAGTATTTGATACGCCCTCAAGGCATCCTTCCTATCAACTATTAACAAAGTATCCGTGTAACACGAAATAATCTGGGTAATATTCACACCATTAGTTGATAGCAGATCCGTAATATAAGCAATCACACCCGGAACCTCAATAATTTGGTGGGGACTTATAATCACAATTACAGACTGGTCCTCAATCTCCAGAATTATACTTTTTTGACCAACAACCTCTACAATTTTTTCTTTACTCTGCAAATCAGTTACAACAGTGAAGGTTTCATTTCCCTGAGTCAACTGGAGGAAACGAAAAGAGTTAAGAGACTTAAAAATTTGATCAAAACGAACAATGAAGTTCTTCTGGTCGACTGTCAAAACCGCAACATCATTTTTAAGTTCCAAAATACTCTTAGCTATAACCTCCGTTATTTGTTCCTCTAAAAGTTTCTTTTTCGACTTCAACTCCTCCGCATAACGCATCAAAGCCATCTTAATGGAATCCACATTTACCGACTGCCTACCAACAATCTCCATCACCTGACCCTTAATCATCTCCGCAAGAGCCGAAAAATTAATCACACCCTGCCTCAACCCGTCAACTATGGAAGGCCTACTACCCACAATTAGCCTTGCAGCCTCAGCGATTGAAATTGGTTCTTGCTTCACCTCTCGAGGCATCACCATTCCTCACAAAAATTAAGATATATCCCTAGACTAAAACAGCCACCACTAATACATCTATTTTCACATTTTTAAAGACTATCGCCCCCAACTAAGATCTAAAAAACAACTCGAAAAAACATCGATACAATGTGCCCGCATTCCAGAAACTAATGCTAGAAATTCAGTAAAACATTACGATCCTTCACTTCAAAAGGAAGCCTCTCAAAAGTTCTACTACCTCAAGAAATTCTTCTCTCACCTGAATGTTTTCAAAATCACAGTTTGAAACAAGTCCCCCCAAGATTTTTAGAAAATCCTCACCCCCTGCTTTTTCTCGTATCACTCTTCCAACTTCCTCCAACAATCGTGTGTTAACTTCACCCCCCAACATGACACACCTCCTCAACCATTCAAAAAGCAGTCGCACTAACCTCTCCAAAACATCCCCCTCCAACCTATCAACTAACTCCAAATTCTTCATCAGAGCCTCAGCAGTAGTGCTAAACTCCCTTAGTTCCCTCTTTACAATTTCGCTAAGTTCTTCACCCTCATAAGAAGAAAAGTAATTGTCAACCACCCTGTTTAGGCAAGTCAAAGCATCCATCAAACTACGAACCACTAACGAATAATCTTTAATCTGAAGATAACACTCAGCCGCCGATTTGAAAAGGTTATAAGCATCATCAAAAGCATTCTTCCTCTCTTCCTCCCTGGCGGCCAATGAGAAAAGCTCCCCCGCCCTACTATAATACTGAGTAACATCAACGCTCCCATCAATTTTGCTCTGGCAAAACGCAGCCCTCCTCAAATTTCGAGCCCGAGTAACCTTCCCAATCGTTTTCTCCTTCCTATCCGCAGAGAGACACTGAACTAGAGCCTTCCTATAATACAACTTATATTTTTCCTCCTCTCCCAAAAGTTCAAAATACTGGGCGGCATTCTCATAAAGGATTGCCGCCTGCAAATGGTTGCCACACTTCACCCAACAATCACCAGACTTAACCGCAAACTCAGCTGCAGAAGCATAATTCTTCATCCCCCCAAAAATAATACTAATCGTTTTAAAATCACTAGCAGCATCCAAAATTCTACCTACAGAATAGTTCCTCTCGGCATCCCTAATAGCATTCTCCAAATTCTTAACCTCACTCATCAAACCACCAGAAACACGCTTTCACAGCCTCAAACACTAACCAAACCCTACAAGTAACATGTCCCATTTTGGTCTTCTCTATTTAACTAAACCGCCAAAAAGATTGATATAACTTTTGTCCACTCCAAAGTGATATAGAAAAGCCCTTTTTAAGGCTCCAAATCGAAAAAGAGGCCTCTATACAAGGCCCCCTTTC
>CAZECW010000136.1:0-4838 GCA_964510585.1 uncultured archaeon
AAACAAAAAATAAAGCAAAAAGTATAACACCCTTGCAAAAAGAGTTACTCAGAAACGAGGATTGAAAGACGGAGCCTTAGAAATAAGTAAGGTGGCCAAAATCTATCTTGCAAAAAGAGTTCCTCAGAAACGAGGATTGAAAGTACCTTTCTGAACCTCACTTTCACCCCACTGGTAATAAACTTGCAAAAAGAGTTCCTCAGAAACGAGGATTGAAAGACGGAGCCTTAGAAATAAGTAAGGTGGCCAAAATCTATGGGGTATGGAAGGGCAAAAAGTCAGAATACTGGAACCTGGAACAAATAAAAATCGTCGCAGAAAACCTGGAACTTCAAAAATTCCTAGGAGAAAACTATAGAATACTCAGCCAAAAAAGGGCTAAAAAAAGGTAGAATAGACCTATCAAAAATAGGCTCTGGATCCAAATTCACACTCTTTGAAGCGCTTCAAGTGTAGAGCGGTTTGGAAGCAATATTTTTCGCTAAATGGGTTGCTTCAACTATTAAAAAACTTCAAAAAGAAAAGCGGAAAAATTCATATACAGCTCCAAAGAAGGAAGGCAAATTAAAATTTCCAGAAAGTCGATATAGGTCTGGCCTTTTTGAAATTTGCATCTGCTAATTATCTGCAGAAATTTCGAAAATCTCGTAACTTCGGCTGGAAGATGAATTGCCAAAAAGACTTTTGTAATTGAACTCGAGGATGTTAACTTTGTCAGAATTTTTGGGTGGGAGGGTGTTGATTTGCTGGGTTTAACAAAAAAAAACAAGAAAAAGTTTGTTGGTTGTTGGTTTTAGAAGGGGAAGGGTAGCATTGGGAATATCCAGCCGAATATTGTTGGCCAGCTGAACCATGGTTTGTAGGGTATTAGTGCCCAGCTGACTACTTCTGTGGTTATGGTTGTTCCAAGGATTGCTGTTATTAGTGCTGCTGTTATTAGGATTGTTAGGAGGGTTTTTGTTTTGTTCATTTTATCACCGTAATTTTTGTTTGAGTTTAGTATAAAAACTAAGCGAATAAAATAGCAAAGAATAAAAAAGTATATAAAAAGAAAAGATAAAAATAGACAAAAATACAAAAAACACATCAAACAGAACAGTTGCCCCCAAAAGAAGGAAACCATGAAAAAAAGTTTTTACAAGTAAAAAATTATGCAGCATCTAAGGCAATTTTTTCACGTACATATTTAGCTGTTGTAATCGAATAACGGATAGATAATATGGCTTAAAAAACCCGAAAAAAGGAGGATCTATTTTTTTAAGCCCTTTTTTTGCGGGAATTAGCCAACATGGAAAAATAAGCCCCCTTCGAGGACTACGCATTACAAGTGCTATTGGTAAATTCTTCTAATTTTATGCAGAATATACATATTTTTCCTTTCTTCCAAAATGAGAAACACAAGAAAAATGACCAAAAAAGTAAAAATTACTGATAATAATTGTGGGTAACGCATGGTCCGAGAAGGGAGTGTAAAATATCGCCAGATCAATCTTCATTTAAAGCTAAACCCCGATACGCTTTGCGCGTTTTTAGACAAAATACGAAAATCTTGAAAAGATTTTTCATAGAATACGTACTTTTCACAATTTTTAAATATTTGAGGTGAGTGGGATAATTGGTGGGATTAATATGATTGGTGAATCTGTGATTGATGGTAAGGGCAGGATTGTTATTCCAAGCCAGTTACGTGAAGCTCTAGGTTTACTGGAGGGGACTAAAGTAAGATTATTAGTTGAGGGAGAAAAAATAGTGGTGGTGAAGTCAGTGTCCCCTGAAGAATTTATCCGCGAAATGGAGGGGTTCATAAAGGATGGATCCCCAATTCAAAAGGTGGACCCTCTGAAACTCAAGGAAATATGGGGAAAACAATGATCTACGTGGATGCTAACTATTGGATCTACTGGTTTGATCAGCGTCTTCCAGAACATAAGTATGTCTTGAAAACAATGAGGGAAGCTCTTTTGGAGGGGGTTGTCCTTAATCTCGTCACCATCGTTGAGGTCGCTCACTACCTACGCTATTTGGATGAAAAAGATTTTCTTGATAAGCTTAACAGGATGCAGAGTCTCACATCATTAAAACTCGTCAACCTGGACACGGAACTACTTAATTTAGCACTTAAACAACTGGTAAAATATGCCAAAGTTGGAATAGGGGGCCGAGATAGTGTCATCCTGGCAACAATGCAAGCACTAAAAGTAAAAAGAATACTCACACATGACAAGGTGTTCACAAAAATCAAAGGTCTAGAAGTTATTGACCCAATCCCCTAAAAGTCCTACGCCTCACCCACAACTACAAAATTCGATAATAAGGCTCCAGAGTTTCAAACTCTAGGAATAATAATTGTTGTATTCAAACATACCGCAAGTTTTTGGTGACCTAAACATCCCAAAAAAAGGGCTGAAGATAGGGGGACCCAGACTGAAAGAAACGATGTCATTAAGTTAAGCTCAGATTCTTCTCATGCTTGTGGGGGCGCAAAGATCCGCAAAGGGTTTTTATCTACTATTTTGGATTCACATTTAAAGAAGATACATTAAACACTAATTTTCGTATATGAAACAGAGACGAAAATACATCGTAATGCCTTAACTTAATGACATTGAACTGAAAGAAAGGGAGTGGATAAATAAGGTTCGAGTCTAATGCCGATGGAACCAGTTCTGAATCTTTTAAATGATAGGGAAAACGGGCCGGGTGGATGGAGCCATTCATAAGATGTCTTCCAAGCGGTGCAGAGTGTTAAGCGCACGTGCGTGTTAGTGTTAAAATGGGGCTGTGTACAGAAATCTCCCGACTTCCATTGAGAGTGTAAAGGGTTTAAGGCCCTAACTCGCATTCCTTTGGCCTTTCGTGGATTTTTTTGTTTTTCGTTTTTCCCAGTTTTTTCTCGTATCTCTTTTTTTGGGCATATGTTCAAGCGGTACTCCCATTTTGTGGGATTCTCTTTTTTTGTGGTTTGTGTTCTTTTAGGGAAACTCCTAATTTTAGCACAAAAATGTGTAAAAACTGTGCTGGAGGGCATGCAGATGCGACGGGCCAAGGGCTGGAACAACACAAAAACCAGCCATAAGGAGTCCTTCCTGAACATATGGTTTTGGGTTTTTGGAATTTCAAAGGATTATTCTGTGAGGGCGGGATTTCTTATTTTCGACTTAATTCAAACAGGAACTGGAAAAAAAGGTAATCAAAGGGTGTGGAAGGTGGGTTTGGCTTGAAAATGTTTGAAATTGATGGTGTCCTAGTTTTCCCTGTTTCTTGGGCTTTATTTTTAAAAATTCTTTGAACATTGTTCGAAATATCCTTATAAGTGAAAGAGCGCAACAATTTCGTGCACTCAGAACTTTTGTGAATGAATAAATTGTTGTTGATTCTTACTTTGAGAGCCGGAGTGTCTTTATGGAGATTGAGGGAAAAGTGAGGGATATTAAGGTTTCAACGGTTTACAGGTCTGGCACCAGTCTGGGTTATGGCATCAAAATTGGAAAAATGGTTTTAGCCACAAATAATGGAAATGTATACTGCGAGTTTGAAGGTTACACCTACTACATTGGATTAAGGAGGGGCGACAGAGTAATTGTGGAAGGCGAATTCTCAGAGCAGAAAGTGGAGAGGGGGGAGAGAGTTTTCCAAGTTTTGAAAATCTCAAGCCTAGAAACTGGAGAAACCTGGAAGTTTACTCCCAGGAACCTGAACCTTAAGAGATTTGTGGCAATTTGGTGCATCTCCTTTACGATAATATATATGATTGCACTTATTATCCTCGACGCAATGGTGATAAATAATCCCGGTTCGCTGTTTGGTCAAACTCTTTTCATTTTCAAATTGGGATATTACCCAGAGTCTGCTAGGATTTTTATCGCTCTAGTGCCCATTCTTTTTACTAATCAGGCTAATTCTGCTCTTATTGCCTATTTAGGAGCAGTTCCCTTCGTCGCTTTTCTGGCTCTATTTCCAAGTGTAATAAATGAAATAATAGAAGGAAGGCTTTCCAAAAAAGAGAGCTATGAGAAGGGAGAAGTTGAGAGGCTTTTACGAGAGAACGTATGCACATCCTGCGGGGCGAAGGTTCCAGAAGGGCTCGACGCCTGCTCGGAGTGTGGAGAAATTGTGGTTAAGTGTACTCTCTGCAAGTCAATCATGTCTCCAGAGGAAGCCTGCTACTGCCCTTACTGTAATTCCTCATTTCACAGGGACCATTTGCTGGAGTGGATAAAAATTAAGGGGAGTTGCCCCCACTGTGCAAGAAGAATCTCTAGGGAAAAGGTTCGCTGGCAAACTTAGCTTGGTGGCAACGCTGGGGCTTGCAAAAGTATATATGCATTTTGTTTGTTTCTTGCAGTTTTCTAGCGTTTATTTTTTTGCTGTTAACTTCTGGCAGGCCTTTCTCTCCATTTATTTTGAGGGATACACGCCATATGTTAAGTTGATTCTAGTGGGTTGGGGATGTTGCCAAAAATTTTGAATACTTACTTGGTGATGGAAGCTTGTTATGATTTTTGCTTATAGGAGGATTTTTGTGGGGTTCCATTTTTGCGTTGTTCTAGTGTTTTGGCTCCTTTAACGGTTGAATGTGTTTTTGGATCCTTTGTTGGGGTTTTGGGGGAAAATTTGGTACCAACATTTTTTTATAATCATTTAATTATTTTATTGATTGTATTGACACTCTCCGCGACTAAAGTCGGGAGATTCTTGTGTAGAAATCATAGACATCTGTCACCCCCCTCTTTAAATTTCTTTTCTGAGTTTAGAGGGAAGGTGACAATTCTTGATAGTATGGAAGGGAAAACTCTACTTCAACCGGGAAGACGTAGACCTCCTCAAAAAGGAGAAAA
>CAZECW010000137.1:0-22316 GCA_964510585.1 uncultured archaeon
CTGCGTCTTGTTTAGCCTCTTAAGCCCAAGCCAAACCCTTCAGCTACCAACAACTATTAGTATACCCTACTTTCAAATAAGCTTTTTGGCGATTCATCCCCACGACTAGAAGTCGGGGGCTTTCTCGCCAAGGTTTTGTAATAATCACATAAAAAATTAAAAACCACACACAAGGTAGGCACCCCACCTGCAGAAAAGTACAAAAAAAGATTCAGGTTCTAATTTTGCCCATATTCTTCAAAATATCTAAGGCCACCTTTCGACCGCTAATCATTACTCCTCCAAATATTGGTCCCATTCTGGGGCCTCCGGAGACTGCGTTTGCTGCCATTCCTGCTACATAAAGGCCTGGGTATACTTGTTTTGTGTATGCTACAAGCATTTTCTCTCCTACGTCTGCCCACATGGGTTTTTCGCCTATGATTCTTCCGGTTTCTGTTTCTAGTTTTGCTCCTGGTATTTTTCTTTGGACTATTTGGCATATTTCGGCGGCGTGCCCTGTTGCATCTACTACGTATTTGCATCTGATGGTCATGGGGTCTACGTGTAGTTTGGCCATGTTTACCGCTGTCCACTGTATTACTACTCCGGTGATTTTATCTGCTTCTCGGATCATAACGTCTTCGATGCTTATTAGATTGAAAATTTTGGCTCCGGCGTCTATTGCACCTGCTGTTAGTTTTGCTACGGTTTCCAGAGAGTTCGCTACAAAGTAGCCTTCTTGTAGTTCCTCGGTCTTTATGCCGAATTCGTCCAGTATGAATTTTCCTTCTTTTTGTACTACTATTTTGTTGAACATCATTCCACCGCCGTGGCATCCTCCTCCAGTGCTGAGTTTTCTTTCGAATACCACGGTTTTGGCTCCTCCCTCTGCGAGATACTTGGCTGCTACTAGTCCTGAGGGTCCAGAGCCAGCGATTACAACATCTACGTCTGTAGAGTCGAGTAGTTCTTTCATGTACGAGTTTATTATTAGTTTGGTTATTACAATTTCGTCTAAATTAGTTGCCATCTTTTTTCCTCCAAACCGTAAAGATTTTAATTACTCGGTGAGTTGTTTTTTAAGCTTAGCTAATTATCATATAAATCTAACGAAAAAGCTGTTTCATGTGGCTCTTCCACAAACATTTGTTTAATATTTACTATAAATTTAAATAGGTTTATGGTAGGAGAGATTTATCTATGAAGCAGGTTGGAAGGTATCTATTCGCAGAGGAATTGTATTATACTAAGGATCATCTTTGGGCAAAAATTGAGGAAAATAACCATGTGAGAGTGGGCTGGAGTGACTTCGCTCAAAAGATTGCGGGGAAAGTTGTCTATATTAAGGTTAAAGAAGTGGGAACAAAATTGAAGCAGGAAGACGTTTTTGGCTCGATAGAAACTGGTAAGTATGTGGGAAAATTGTTTTCTCCTGTGGGTGGCATAATAAGGGAAATCGGTAAGGCGGTGAAAAATCCCAAGCTGGCAAACAGTGATCCTTATGGGGAGGGTTGGTTTGTGCTTATCGAAGCTACAAATTTGGAGGAGGACTTAGAGGAGTTGCTGCACGGTGAGGAGGCTCTTGAGTGGCTAAAAAGGGAAATAAAAGATAAAACCGGGGAAGAAGCGCAATAATGGGATTTGCTATGTTGCATCTTTTTTAATTTATTTTGTTTGTAGTTTTTAGAAATTGTTTCTTTGATGTGTCTGTATTTAATTTGAAAATTGTTTCCGTTTGGTTTAAAATTGTTTTTAGGTATACTTCTTATTGGAGGGTATTATAATTGGTTGATCTTCGTCCTTGGGTTTTAGATAGTCACATTTCTCGGATTGCATCTGAGATCCAGGAGCTGGAGTTGGGTCGTGGGAGGCTTGCGGAGACTTTTCGCAGGGTAAAGGAGAAGGATATTTTTGACATGGTGGATCGCGGCGGATTCCTTGATGTTTTTGAGAGGAGGTTATCTTACCCGGTGATTCCTGCAAAACTTGATGGGTTAAAGGTGGCCGCGGTAGATGGTGGAATGATAAGTAGAACTTTCCACGGAGTTGACTTAATGCTTATTAGGGCAGTTGCCGCAATCTTCACTTATGAATCTGAGGGGAGGGTTCAGGTCGAGTATTTCCCAAAGGAGTATCCTCCTCCTGCTATTGTTTCCAATTTGGAGCCTCTATCTCGAAGCGACTTTGAAGTGTCATCGTCCTTGGAGCGTTTAATGGCTGAAATTAAAGTAGCCATTGATTGTCAGGAGCGGCATCCAGTAGATATTCTTATCCTGGATGGAGCCATACTTCCTTTGGCAAGTGATAGACCTTCATCGACCTCTCTGTTTAAAAAGTATGAGGGTGTAGTGAAACTATTTGAAAAGCTTTACAAGGTTTCTTCCGATAATGGAATTCTACTTGCGGGCGTAGTTAAGGACAGTAGAAGTACTAGATTTGTTCAGATAATATCAAGATTAGCTCCCCTACTCATAAATAAGATTGAGGAGCTGAAGAACTTGTTGACATTTGACTATCGAAGAGTAATTCAGCGTTCTAGGGACACTGAATTTTTGTACCGTTTTCTTGATGTGGGGGAAAGAACAACAGTCTTAAAATATGTGGAGAGCTACGAGAAATACCCTCCACTGAAAGACCTCAGGGAGGAGTGGGCAGAAAGACTTAACATTTTTTACCTTAAACCCGTTGAGTTAGACACTCCTCTAAGAATTGAGTATCTCTCAGAGGCGCCAAACACTTTAGGCCCCAAAATTGTCCAAAGAATCTCCTCCCTCATCTACTCTCTGTCCCGCCACCACGCAGAATTCGGACTACCCTCAGTGCAGGTTGAGGCCCATTACCAAGCCAAGCTGCTTGAAACCGACTTGGACTTCATATATGATCAAATAGTAGAGAAGACGGGGATGAGTGTTTCACTTATGAAGATAAAAAAAGCGTATGGTTTATAACTCCAAATCCACAATTAAGAGGAGAAGAGCGCTTTTAAGATATGTTTAAATGGATTCGTCATTAGAGTTTTTTTGAGGAGTGTAGGGAATGAACTTCCTTGGAACTGTGATTGCATCAAGTTATCCGCCCGGCCCAACCACTTCAAATTTCAGCTTTGTGGTTACCAATAATGAGCCTATACCAGTAAGGAAGGGCCAGTTTGTTCAGATTAACACCGAGGACGGCTTACTTTTAGGTATGGTTCAAGAGATAGTTAAAACCAACCGCTTCTACTCCCATCCAGAGTACGTTAGGGAATATGAGAGGGGCGGGCAGCCTTTAACCTCAATATTTCCATGCGATAGGTGGGATATGCTCATCGCAAATGTGAAACCCTTGGGTGTTTTCACCAATGGAATTTTTGACAAAGTAAGTTTTCCCCCCTCACCCGGAGAGAAGGTTTACATAGCCGACGATGAAGTTCTCATAAATTTACTTGGGCTAGATGTGGAAAATGGACTGAATTTGGGAAGCCTACGCTTCCACGACCTGCCGGCCTCATTGAATATGACTAGACTGTTACAGAAACACTTGGCAATTCTGGCTATGAGTGGAAGTGGAAAATCCTACCTAGCCACAGTAATAATTGAAGAACTACTATCCAGAAAACCCGAGAGCGGAAGAGTAGCAGTGATCATCGTTGATGTTCACGGAGAATACTCATCAATCGCCAACAAACCCGAAAAAAATGATCAGCTTGACCTTTCTGAAAAAGTAACAGTCATAAAAAGTCCATTTGTTCAATTCGCAACACCACTCATTTCAAATAGGTGGTTCGGAACATTCCAACCAGAAATGTCTCCCATACAGGTTAGAGAATTAGGACGAATAATCACCGAAATGAGGAGAGAACACCAAAACAAATCCTACTCCCTAAAAGATCTACTAAACTACATAGAAAACGATGCAAAAATTCCGCAAAGGTCAAAAGAGGCGCTTCTAGGCTGGTTATACGAGCTGGAAGAAACAGACCTATTTGGAACAGAAGAAGCCCCTAACTTGGAGAATTTAGTCAAGCCTGGACATGCAATAATCCTAGATTTAAGTGAAGCCACCAGTCTCAAGAAAAAACAATTAATTGTAGCCTACATTGCAACCAGACTATTCGCTCTCAGAAGAAGAGGAGTGATTCCCCCATTCACAATGATCCTTGAAGAAGCGCACCAATTCTGCCCACAAGCAAGACAGGAACTGGCAATTTCACAAAAAATCATAGAACAAATAGCAAGAGAAGGAAGAAAATTCTACGCATCACTCTGCCTTATCAGCCAAAGACCCGTTAGACTTTCAACCACCATCCTCAGCCAAGCCAACACACACATCATACTAAGAATATCTAACCCCAACGATCTAGACACCATTAAAGCCAGCTCCGAAATGATAACCTCCGAAATCATCTCAATGATCACCAGCCTACCAGTTGGAGAAGCTCTAATTGTAGGCAGCGCAGTAAACTACCCCATTTTTGTAAAAATAAGACAACGCTACACTAAGGAATCCTCCTACGAAGTAGATTTGGAAAAGGCAGCTAAAATATTTGAAGAACAGTCAAATCCCGAAGAAACAAATAAAATAGCCAAAAAAACTCTGTAACTTACCTTCGCCCAACTTATTAATAGTTAATACCAGGTTAAGAATGCTGGAACCACACTTTCAGAGTAAGTTTATAATGTAAAATAATCATATACAATCTGTTTATATTTGAAGACTCTGAACTCTGAATTATGGAGCGTTACTATTATGAGCCTAGATTTTGGAGAAGGAGTAGATGGGGTCAGAATTAGAGTTTTAACAGAAAATACAACTGATATCACCCTTCTAACAGACGAAAAATTCAGAGACAAAGTTCAGCAGCCGGGAGCTTCCACACTATTTTGTATGGCGGAGCATGGTTTAGCAATGCTCTTTGAGATAACCAAAAATGATTCCACGCGTACATTTCTAATGGATGCTGGGGGACTAATAGGTTCGATAGCTAATAACATGAAATTTCTTCAGGTTGACCCAAAAAAGATTGAAAAATTCATTCTTTCACATGGACACTTTGACCATTTCGGAGGGCTAAACCATATTATTAACCAATTTTCTCCAGGGACAGAAATCATAATTTCTAAAAATGCTTTTCTTCCCAAGTGGGCTCTCACTGGCGATTTATCAGGTAAATCAATCCAACTGGATAAAGAAAAATTGGAACAACTACAGAGGGAACAAAAAATTAGACAACTGCCCGGTATTAATAAAGTCCTGTTTGATGAACAAATAAAGAACAATAATTTAAAACTGATCGAAACCAGCAAACCAGTCCAGTTGGCCCCGGGAGCTTGGACTAGTGGCGAAATAGAAACTCCAATAAGAGAGGAGTTAACTGCTGGATTGTACGTCCAGAAAAACGGAGAAATTCTTTTTGACGACTTTAGAGATGAAATTTCAGTAATTATTAATGTTAAGAATAAGGGGCTGGTTATTCTCACAGGATGCGGCCACACGGGAATAATGAACACAGTAAAAATGGCTCAAAAACTGTCAGGGATTGACAGAGTTTACGCCTTAATCGGAGGTTACCACATGAATTGGGCAACCTGGGAACAAATCAAAAGGACTGTAGACTTTCTAAAAAAATTAAAGGCGAAGGTTCTATGTGCGATGCACTGCAGCGGATTTAAATTTACAGCGTATATGATGAACGAGATCCCTGAGGCGGCGGTTCAGGGAATTGTGGGAACAGTTTTCAACCTATAGGAGATATTTAATCTACCCCTCCCTCTCCCTATCCTTTTTCTATCTGCAGGAAAAATGTTACTTATAAAAAAGGAAGAGTGTTATTGACTAGTATTTAAACGGAATTTTCTTTCGCGTTATTTGTTGTTTGGCTTTAGTTCTCCTCCCGCATTTGTAATATATCTTTAATTATTTTTTGGTTATTTTAAGAAATTATAATCTGTATTTTTTCTACTGCGGGTTCGCAGACCTTACGGACTCCATGTTCTCCCGGTTCGTAGTGGGATTTTAGTAGTCCTGCTTTCTCTAGAATTTTTACTTGGGCTGAGACATTTGCCTCTGTTTGTTTTAGTGTTTCTGCTATTCTGCTAACATCCATTTTCTTTTCTCTGAGGAGTCTTAGGATTTCCCACCTTGTTTGGGAAGCTAGAGCTTTTGCAATTTTAGCCACTTCCTCATTTTTAACAATTAATTCTGACATTATCTTCACCTTTTTTAATTCTTCTTAAAAGGAATAGTACTTATAACTCTTTTTAAATTTATCTTGCTTTTAAGTATACCTTTACCATATTTTTTATGTGTTATAATTTTTCGTAATATTAGTACTCTGTACTTTTACCTATTATCTCTTATAGTATAACTTTAAAAAACTTCTATATGTTTAAGCATATTTATTTTACCTTTTTTTCTCTCATTAAACCTTCTATTCAATTGGTTAATCTGATTATTTAAGTGCAAAATAACCATTTTCTTTTTAATTTGAATTGCGGAAATATATCTCTAATAAAAATAGTTTAAAATAGAAGCTATTCTACTTTTTTAATGAATTTTGGTTTTTCCCAATTAGCTCGGTGTGGTTCGATGGAGAAAGCAATCAAATCCTTTAAGCAACTGGAGAATGAAGATTTCCGGATTTTGGCGACTGTAGAGAGAGGGATGGGTAGCTATGAATATGTCCCAATAGATTACATTACGAAAGGTTACTCTAAAAATGTGAGTGAAGCTATTTCTCGATTAGATCGTCTTCACAAATTGAACCTTCTTGTCCGCTGGATTGGCGCCTACATTGGCTACAGATTAACTCTTTCTGGCTACGATATTTTAGCTCTTGGCTCACTTGTTTCTTCTAATATTATTTATGCCTTTGGCCATAGGGTAGGTATAGGAAAAGAATCAGATGTTTACGATGCTTTAACTCCCTCTAACGAGAGGGTTATAGTTAAACTTCACAGGCTGGGCAGAACCAGTTTTAAGCAAGTAAGACGGCTACGCAGCTATGTTCGTAATAAGGGTGGTTCTTGGTTCTTTGCCAGCCGTGGCTCCGCGGAAAAAGAGTATTCGGCGCTTCAAATTCTTTTCGAAGCAGGAATCAATGTTCCCCGACCTAGGGGGCAGAACAGACATGCAGTAGTTATGGATTTTGTAGAGGGAGATGAACTATACTTAATCAGGGAATTGCCGAATCCATTAAAAATTCTCAACGAAATTTTGGATAATGTGAAGTTATCATACCAGGTGGGTATAGTTCATTCGGATCTTAGTGAACACAACGTTATTGTTAAACCCGATTTTCACGTGGTTCTAATAGATTGGCCACAGTGGCTGCCAGTTAAACATGTGGAGGCTTTGCGATATTTAAGAAGAGATGTCTCTAATATTCTCAGATTTTTTGAGAGGCGGTTCGGTGTAAAGAAAGATTTGGAAGAAACTATGAAGAAAATTCTTTGAACTTTTTGTGATGTCCTAATTTTATGCGGCGAAGTATTAACAATCGAATTATATAATAAAGGTGATATTTGCACAGACGATAAAGGTAAAAACGTAGTTGGTGTTTTTTAAATTGAGGAAGGATTATTCAGCGTTCTGTTTTTAAAAATTGGTGGTTTAGCTTGTCGAAAATTGTATCGGACTCCTGCATTATGGGCGTTGATATTCTACCTATGAGTTCTCCATCTTCAATGCTAAGTCGTAGGTATGCGGCCTTCCTATTAAGTAAGGACACCAATAAAACCTTTGAGAAACTGACCTTAAGAGAACTCTTAAAAATCATCAATGAGGTAAAACCAGATATTGTTGCGTCCGATAACATTTTTGAATTCGCGCCAAATCAGAGGGGGATAATATATCTGCTTAGAAGGTTTCCTCCCAGAACAAAGCTTGTACAGGTTACTGGTTCGCCTGCGGGTGGAATGGAGCCATTAACCAGTATTGCGGCAAAATACGGTCTAACTATCTCTTCAAAGTTGAGTCCGACGGAGGCCGCTGAAGTTTGTGCTCGGCTCGCCGCCAAGGGTGTTGGCTACATTGTTTATGCCTTTGAGAATGAGACTAAGATTATTGTTTCACGAGGCAGAACCTTGGGGCCGGGAGGTTCTAGTTCTGAGAGGTTCCGAAGGAGGTTGCATGCACTCGTTTCACAAACCACTCAGGTGATTAAAAATATACTGGATGACGCTAAAATAGATTATGACCTCTATACCCAAGAATCTGAACATGGTTTAAAACAAAGTAAATTTCTGGTTTACACGGATAGGGCTAGACTGGGAAGTTTAATAAAACCAAGCAGAGGGCTGGACGTTCAAGTTAAAGTTGAACCGGTGGTTCTCGATGAATTGGAATGGATTCCTCTCATTCCCAAAGTTGTTACACCAGTATCGAAGAAGGCTCTGATTCTGGGAATAGATCCCGGTATAACCTGTGGTCTAGCTGTTTTGGATTTAGATGGAAACCTACTTTTGCTTCGGAGCGAGAAGGAGTTAACGCGAAAAAAGATTATAGAGGAAATTTCAAATTTTGGTGTTCCAGTATACATTGGTTCAGATGTTTATCCCCCTCCAGAATTTGTTAAAAAACTAGCTAATTCCGTTAACGCCAAAATATTCTCCCCCGCACACACTATGAGTGTTGATGAGAAAAGGGAAGTAACTAGGAAATTCCTAGATGGAAAAAGTTTAAAGCCCAGAGACTCCCATCAACGTGATGCTTTAGCTTCCGCTATAAAGGTTTACCAATATTTAAAAAATAAATTTGAACAGGTGGAAGCACACGTTAAAGAAATGAATGTAGATGTGCCTCTCGACCAGGTGAAAGCCTCAGTCGCCAAGGGCGCTTCTATAAGTGAGGCTATAGCGTCATTTTTGGAAGAGGAGCTTGAGGAAGCTGAAGAAGTTAAGGCGGTATCGGAAGAAAGGCCTGAAGAAACAATTGAGAAACTCAGAAAAAATCTGGAGCAGCTTCGCTGCAAATTCCGCAGGTGCAGAGAAAAGAACCAGAGGTTGGAGCAACAAATTTTACAATCTCAGGAAATAATTAACAGTTTGAAGGAGGAAATCAAAGCTTTAAATAACCAGTTGGAGGTGCTGCGATCCGAAAATTTTGCAGAGATAAAGCTCAATCGGTTGCATATGAGGTACCAGGAGGAGAATGCCAGATTAAAGGCGGAGTTAGCCAGAATTAAAAGCGAACTAGCCTCAGTAAGACTTCAACTATCCGGTCTCAGAAGAATAAAACTTATGGAGTCAAGAGGACTCGTCTATCCCTTAAAGGTTGTGAAATCCTTTACCCAAGAGGAAATTCGTAAAGCAGATGAACTTCTAGGAATAAAAGCAGGAGACATAGTTTTTCTCGAAGACTCTACAGGAGGGGGACGCCAAACAGCTGAAATCCTAGTGCAGAAACGAATATCGGCTGTTATCTGCGGTTCCGGAATTTCTCACATGGCGATGGAAAGATTTCTGGAAGCAGATATACCAATTATTCCACGTGAAGACATTAACATAAAACAAGTAGATGAATTTGCCATTGTAGATAAGGAAGAGTTGGAGAGAGTGCTAACTAAGTATAAGCAGAGAACACTAGAACAGAAGAGGGCTCAAGCGGAGAAATTACTTGAAACCGTTGTCAAACAATATAGAGAAGAACGGCAACGTGAACTATCTGAGAACCATTAGTTTCCTCCCCATTCACAAACCACATATAATGCGAATTACTTCAAATCTAAAAGAAGTGCTACGAACTTCGGTTCTACTTTTTGCCTTTAACTTCCTTACCCTTTTCCTTTTCTTTCTCTTTGGGTTCCTCAGCGAAATCAAGGGCCCCAGCATCTGGTTTTATGAATAAAATGTTATTTCCACGTATGAACACTTCGCCATACCTTGCTACTGGTTCGTCACCGTCTAGTTCTTCAGCGCTTGTGAGACACAGGTTCATGTAAGAGTCGCAGTGGGATAATCTGCCTTGAAATGTTTTCCCATCTTTTAATTTAACTTGAACCACGTTATTTATTGATTTTAGAAGTATTTGTAATGGCTGACGTTCAGACATTTTTTCAACTCCAAAGACCTGAAAAATATAGGCAAACATTAATTTTAAAACCTATTCTTTCACTTAAAAATGTTTGCTAACACCTTTCTACGACAATAATATTTAGCTAAAAAATGTTTTTAAACCCTTGTGAAAAGCGATAATCTTCTGCTTGGAAATATTTTTAATTTTGTACTCGTTTACATACGTGAAGATTTATTAATGGGAAAACTTAAAGGCGTACACGCTATTTTTGAAGGAAGGAAGTGTAGAAATTTTGACAACCCAGATACAATTAGCGAGGAAAGGAATCGCTTCAAGCGAAGCAGAACAAGTTGCAAAGGACGAGGACTTCCCACTAGACAAACTATTAAAACTAATAGCATCGGGTAGAGTTGTCATAACCCGAAATGTTAAGCGGGAGAACGTTAGGCCCCTAGGAATAGGGGAAGGCCTTCGTACAAAGATAAACGCAAACATAGGTTCTTCGGCGGATTTCTGCGATGTGGATTACGAATTGAAGAAGGCTAAAATAGCTGTTGAGTACGGTGCGGACACAATAATGGATTTGAGCACTGGTGGAGACATAGACGCGATAAGAAGGAAAGTGATAAAAAACATTGACGTACCCCTAGGCACAGTTCCCATTTACCAGGCAGCGATAGAGGCGAGCAAGAAGAAGGGCGCCATAGTGGACATGGACGAGGATGACATGTTCAAAGCCATAGAGAAACACGCGGAGGACGGTGTAGACTTCATGACGGTACACGTTGGAGTAACCAAAAAGGCAGTGGAACTACTGGTTAAACACAAAAGAATAATCCCTATGGTTAGCAGGGGAGGAACATTCCACGCCGCATGGATAATACATAACGGCCAAGAAAATCCACTATACTCCAACTTTGACTATCTTCTAGAATTAGCGAGAAAATATGATTTTACACTCAGCTTAGGAGACGGTCTAAGACCCGGTTGTATCCATGATGCAAGCGATGAACTTCAAATGCAAGAGCTTTTAACAATAAGCGAACTTGTGGAAAGAGCATGGGAGGGAGGAGTGCAAGTAATGGTAGAGGGCCCCGGGCATCTACCAATCCACCAAGTTGGGGCTAATGTTAGAATACAGAAAGCACTATGTAAGGGCGCCCCCTTCTATGTGCTGGGTCCCTTGGTAACAGATTTAGCGCCCGGTTATGACCACATTACTGGAGCCATCGGAGGCGCCATAGCTGCAATGGAGGGCGCTGACTTTCTATGTTACGTCACCCCCGCTGAGCATCTAGGTCTACCCAATGAAGATGACGTCAAACTTGGTGTTATAGCCTCAAAAATTGCGGCGCACGCAGGAGACATCGCAAAACTCGGAGAAAAGGCATCTTACCGGGACGATGAAATGGCTCGTGCCAGAATCGCAATAGACTGGGAAAAGCAATATGAGCTATCTCTAGACCCTAGAAGAGCACAGTTATACCACGAAAGATTGAAGGCTAAGGAGCCTAAGACCTGTACAATGTGTGGACAGTTCTGCGCCATGAAGATAATTTCAGAAGCTCTTGGCAACCCTAACATAGAAAAAATGAAGTGTTAGGCAGTTTTCGGCCTTTGACTTACTGGGAGCTTACCTAATAGGGCACCCCACTTCCTTAGGGTGGAGCTTGAAACAAATAGACCCTGACTTCCTCTCCTTCTTCGATGAATTGTACTTCTGGGCCTATCTCTATATATCCCTGTGATAGGGCTAGAGTAGTTATGGCTTCAGAGCCTGTAGGAACTGGATAAGCTACAAACTTTTCTTTTTCCTTTTGAAGTCGGACTGGTTGAAAATTTAATCTTCCCCTTTCAGAGTAGATTCTCTTTCCAGTTACTGCTTTGACTTGCGGTCTACTTGTGGGAGGGAGGCCTGCCCACCTTCTAATTTGTGGGTCTACAAGAGTGTAGTATACCATGAGTGCCGATGTGGGGTATCCGGGTAACATAAAGACTGGTTTTCCATTGTATGCTGCTACTGCTGTTGGTTTTCCTGGTTTCATTGATATTCCATGTATTATAAAGTCTGGTTTGCCCACCTCACTGAGTGCTGTTGGAACTGTGTCGCCTGGACCCTTTGAGGTTCCTCCCGAAAATATGGCGATATCTGCGTTTTCTAGTGAGTGTTTAATGGATTTTATTAATTCCTCTTTATCGTCTGGTACGATCCCCCTGTATATGGGTTCTCCGCCTGATTGTTTGACGGCTTGTGTTATGGTGACTGAGTTGATGTCATAAATTTTTCCGTGTTCCAGTTTAGAGCCCGGAGTTATTATTTCGTTTCCGGTGCTGGCGACTGCCACCAATGGTTTGGAGTAAACAATTACTTCTGTAACGCCGGTTGCCGAGATTACCCCCAAATCTTGGATGCTTAGCACGGTTCCCTTGCTCAATATTTTCTGTTCTTTTCTTATGTCGCGGCCGATTTTAACAACATTCTCCTCGGGAGACACAGGTCGGTATATTCGCAATTGGTCATCTTCCTCCTCGGTGTACTCCACCATCACAACAGCATCCGCGCCTTCTGGTATGGGTGCTCCTGTGGCTATTTTAACACATCCCCCCTCTTCTACACGTAGATTACTCTTTTCTCCCGCTTTTATTTCCCCTAAAATTCTCAGAATTTTCGCCTCCTCCTCTTCCGCCCCGAAGGTGTCACTTGCCCTAACCGCAAACCCATCCCTTGCAGCTCTTTGGAAGTGAGGCACATCAATTGGTGAAAAGAAGTCTTCAGCAAGAACTCGCCCCAAAGCCTCATTTATGCTAATTTTTTCAATTTTCCTCTCTATGCTTATTTTGGACAAGGCTTGAATCACATCTTGGAGAGAAGTTGTGGTGTAAAAACTCTTCCTAATTTCCTCTCTCATTCCTTATCTCCTCCTTACGCTACGATGTGGGGAAAAAGAGCCACTCTTACGATTTCCCCCTCATTTATACCCTCCACATTTTCTGGAATTTCCACAATTCCATCGGCATTCACCATACTACTTATTACCCCTGAACCACCTACTCTTATGGGCACCGCCAGCACTCCCTCCCGAGTTTCCTCTATTTTGACTCGGACAAAATCCCGTCTGCCCAGAGTCGAAGCAACTTTCCTGGACATCTTTGCCTCAACAAATATGCGGGGATCAAGCTTTTCGGCTCCCAGCATTTTTCTTATGGTGGGCGCAACAAAGACTATAAAGGCTATCATGGTTGACACCGGATAACCTGGTAGACTAAAAATCGGTTTACCGTTGAGAAATGCGGCAGCCGTAGGACTCCCCGGCTTCATGGCCACCCCGTGAAAAATTAACTCCCCCCTCTTTTTTAGAAGATCTGGAGTGTAATCATATTTTCCCACCGAGGTTCCGCCTGAAAAAACTCCCACATCATATTTTAAGACTTCATCTATAGCCTTTTCAAGCTTTTCCGGTTCGTCCGGGTATATTCCAAGAATCTTAGGTTCTCCACCATAGACTCTCACCAGAGAAGCTAGGGTATAACTATTGGTGCAAACAACCTTTCCCACATCGGGAGTAGTGTGAATATCAACAAGTTCGCTGCCAGTGGAAACAATGGCTACTTGAGGTTTTTTCGCCACCTTGACTTCAGTAATTCCACATTGTAGGAGCATCGCTTCCTCTTGGGGTCTTACCTGTTTACCACTACTTATAATTTTTTGACCCATTTTCACATCCTCTCCAACCCTGGAAATGTTTTGGCCGGGTGTTACCGGACTGTATACTTCTACCTCATCGTTGATACGCTTAGTGTATTCAACCATAACTACGGCGTCAGCCCCTGGAGGTATAGGGGCCCCAGTAGCGATTTGAGCAGCCCACCCCCTAGATACTTTAATGTTGGGCGGTCTTCCCACAGTTACTTCTCCTACTACCTTTAGTTTGATGGGGTTATGCTGGCTGGCGCCGAAGGTGTCCTGTGCTATCACAGCGTAGCCATCCATAGCGGACCTATCAAAGTGTGGAATATTTCTCGGAGAATAAATATCCTCATAGATTATTCTTCCCAGAGATTCTGTTACCGGTATTGTCTCCGGTTCTAACCTCTTAATTCTGCTAATTATCCTGTTTAGCGCATCATTAACTAGGGTGTACTCGGCAAAACCTCTCATACGAGCGTTGGACTCATCCAAACTACTTTTCCTCCTTGGAGTCTTTGGAAATTTTAGTTTTCATGTGGCTGATAATATGTTCTATTTCTGGAAGAATAAAACTGGTAAGGGCGGTGTGTACTGCATTGGGGGATCCCGGTAAACAAAAAATCACCGCACCTTTATAGGTTCCCGCCTCTGCTCTAGTTAACATGGCGGCGGTTCCAATATCCTTGTAGCTTTCGAATCTAAAGAGTTCCCCGAAGCCAGGTATCCTCTTTTCAAATAGAGGAGAGATGGTTTCTATGGTTACGTCTCTGGGTGAGAGGCCAGTCCCTCCACTAGTTATAATAACCAAGATTCCTCTTCCTACAAGTTCGTTCAGAGATTTGATTATATGTTCAGGATCGTCAGGAACGAGGGAAACGGATGTCAGCTTGTGACCTGCTTCTTCTATTAGCTTCTTCGCCATGGCGGTTGTTTCGTCAGTGCTTTGTGCGCCAGTTTGAATTTCTCGGTAGCGTGTATCACTAATCACTATTAATCCAAAGTCTACGGGCCCAACGGGTACTCTGTGTTTTTCATGGGTGCTTTTTGGTTTCATGTTGTTCTCTACCTTGACTACTTTTTTGTTGGCTGTTTGGTTTTACTCACCACCCTAACTTCCTCTATTTCTGTGTCGGGGTACTGTCCTTCTTGGTCTTTTTCGTAGGGTTTAACCATGTCCCAAACTGTGAGTAGGGCAACAGAAGTTGCAACAAGTGCCTCCATTTCTACGCCAGTTTTGGACAATGACTGTACTGTGGATTCTACTGTAACCTCACTATTTCCAACAGAGATTTGGACATCAACTTTGGTTATTGGAATAGGGTGACACAAAGGTATTATTTCTGGGGTTTTTTTGGCTGCCAGAATACCTGCTATCTGAGCAGTGGTGATGACATCACCTTTTCCCAAAGTTTTTTCCCTAATTCTTTGGATAGTTTCAGGCTTAAGTTTGATGATGCCTTTCGCAATTGCAATACGCAGAACATCTTCTTTACCACTAATGTCGGCCATGTTAATACTCAAAATGTTCCATCCTCCATATTTGCCTCTAACCTAGAAAACCATAACCTCAGTTAAATAAAAAGTATTCTAATGCCCTTTTATTATATATTTCATTTAAACGAGGATTTTTGTGGAAAAATGGTTATCCTTTTATTGAGAAGAGGTTATTACGTTTAATTACTATTAAAATTTCGATTTCAGGTAATTCTAAGTTGGGAGGAATAATATGATTTTCCAAATAGTTGGCTACCAGAGACATGTGGGCAAAACGTCTACAGCGGTTAGTTTAATTCAAGAGTTTAAAAAGAGAGGGTTCCGAGTTGCCGCCATAAAACATTCCCACAAATACGACATCAGCCAAGACACTAGGGGAGCGCTAGACTCGAAGGACACAGAAAGATATCTGGATGCGGGAGCAGATGTTTGTGGAGCGATTACAGACAGGAGCTTAGTTTTGATAACTCCCGAAAATTCCCTTAATTGGGCCTTAAATATGGTAGCTCCATTTTCTGACATAGTAATTTTGGAGGGATTCCGAGAGGAGCGCCGTCCAAGAATAATTGTGGCGGAATCAGCAGACCAATTTTTTGAGCTCTATATTGAAAATCTAGTTGTGGCGGTCACTGGTGTTATCACAGAGAATGAGGATGAAAAGGAGAAGGTGAAGGCGGCCTATCCCAATATTCCCATAGTTTCTAAGACCTCAGAGTTAGCTGATCTTGTACTCTCCAGATTTGTGGATGAAGTGATTAACCGGCTAGAAAAGAAAACTTGTGCGGTGTGCGGTTATCCCAACTGTGAAGAATACGCCAAAGCCCTAATAAGGGGAGAGGCCAAGCTATCTGCATGTCCACAAAATGCGGCTCAAACAGTTTTATACGTTAATAACAAGAGAATTGCCATTAACCCCTTCGTTCAGAGAATAATCAGCGCCACAATTCAGGGAATGCTGTCCACTCTAAAAAATATAGACAAACTCGAGAACATTTCTATTCACATAAAAAGTTGAACCTTGAAGCGAATCAAAATGAGAATCCTAAATTAAATGATTTTTATTTCTCTTTTGTCATGTAGTAAGACAGGAGACGGGAACAGTTGCGATACGCTGTTAGACTGGCGTATATAGGTGAGAACTATTCTGGTTTCCAGAAGCAACCCAATATGAAAACAGTCGAAGGCACAGTTATTGAAGCTCTAAAAAAAGTAGGATGGATCGAGGATGAAGAAAAAGCAAACTACAATCATGCAGGACGCACGGACCAAGGTGTGAATGCTCTCAGCCAGACCATTGCCTTCAACACTTCAGAAAAAATTATTTTACCAGCCCTAAACAACAATCTCCCCAAAGATATATGCTGCTGGGCTTATGCTCCTGTCGCCGAATACTTTGATCCACGCAGAGATGCTCTACTCCGTACATACAAGTACTATGCCATTTACGAAGGCGAAAATTTACGAATGATGAAGAAGGCGGCATCCCTACTTAAGGGGACGCACGACTTTAAAAACCTGTGCACCCCCAAACCAAATAGAAAAACCATTAGGACTCTATTAGAATCAAAAATCGAAAAAAGAGGAGACCTACTCATTTTCACCTTCTCTTCCAAAGGATTTCTATGGAAAATGGTAAGAAAAATGGTTACCGCCCTAAGGAAAATCGGTTCCGGCGAGAAAAACCTGGAATATTTGAAGGATTTGTTAAACCCGACTTATCAGCCTAGAGGAGGAGTTGCCCCCGCGGATCCAAGCGGGCTAATACTCTTTGATATAAAGTATCCCTTCGATTTTCTGGTAGATGAGGTCAGCAGAAAAATATTTTTAAAAACTTTGTATAAAAACTACGTTCAAGAGAGGATAAAGGCCCAAATTTGTAAAGTCATAACGTTGGAGCTTGAAAAGATGCGCTAAACCTCACTCTTCAGTTCCTTCATTATCTTGTTGTACGTCTTCTTATCACCCGAAATTTCTTCAATTAATTCCTCTTCAAATTCAAAAAATCTGCATATTTTAGCTGCCCTCTTAGGGTCAGCCTGGAAAATCACTTTCAAGTAGGGAAGATAATACTCTACTCCTCCCAAGGAGGAGGTGTGACACTTCGCCCCTATCTTGGCCCCAATGGATGATAATTTGTCGCGAATGGATTTGGTTCTGCTCAGATTTCTAATCCAGATTGGAAACTGATATTTAACATAGCCTGGTCTGCTAACTTTTCTTGATAGAGAAACACCAGCTGACATAAGCTCAAAAAAGTAAGAAAGCAAGCCCCAGTGCTGCCTATTTTTAATTCTGCCCAGAAACACGTCAGCTCTAGATATCATGTTATATGCCTCGCTTAATTCTTTTGCATCGCTCATATGCTGCGAAATGTTTTCATTAATCCAGTGCATCATCATTTCGTAATCCACATCAGTGGAGGAAACCTCATCCACAATTGCTCGAGCATCATTTCCCCCAAAAATTTTAGCTAACACCTCAAATACGCTCTTCATTTTGTCTCGCGAATATACCTCTACATCTTCCACTGTTAATTCCACTTTGTTCTGGCCCATGGCTTGTAAATCGTTAATTGCTGCACGCAAGTCTCCCTCCGCATTGCTTGCTATAACTTCCAAAGCCTGTTCATCTACGCGAATCCCTTCCTGATCACATATTCTCCTAAGAATTTTTACAATGGTGGGAGTACGTATCTTGTTGAAGGACACCATTTCACAGTACTGTCGTAAGGATGAGAACTTTGGATCCCAAGGATTATTCGCGGTTAGCACAACAGGATACCCAGTATCCTTAATTACCGATATTATGGCTCCCACTCCTCCCCTGTCCTCGGCTCCACTCAGCCCATCCACCTCATCTATCAGCAACACCTTACCTTTTACCGGAAAAAGAGTGCTCATAGTTGATGCTGAGCCAACGGTGCGTTGGATCATCTCCAAGTTTCTCTTGTCGCTTGCATTCACTTCAACAACTTCCAAATCCAAATCTTTGGCTACAGCATAAACAGAAACAGTCTTACCATTACCGGGAGGGCCGTAGAGAAGTATAGCCTTCTTATCCCGATCTCTCCTCCAGCCCTTCAAAAAATTTAGCAACTGAGATACCGCCTGATCATTACCCACAACCTGTGATGTCTTTAGCGGCTTGTACTTCTCAGTCCAAGGTAAACTCATAAAATCACCATTATTTATTTACCTTGAGTCTTCCCTAATTCTTGACCAACAAGGCTGAACTGAGCGAGTAGCGCGCTTAGCTGAATCTCCTCATGCGCCCCCTCGCTCATGCGGAAATCAATCTCTCCAACTATGTCTGCTATGCGTACCTTCCAAATTTCTGGGATATTAATGTTAAAGGTTTCCCTATGCACCTGCCTTACCACATCAATTCCCGATAGACCATAGTTTATCAAAAGCTCATGTAACTTTTTCCTAGCCTGCACAAAATCGCCACTTAAGGCTAATTCCAACATCTGCCTAACCTCCTCGGGCCTCGCCTTACCAGTAACCTTGTAAACCGAGTCCGCGTCAACCGCTACGCCCAGAGCGGAGGCTGCCTGAAGGGTATTAATAGCTTTACGCAAATCTCCCTCAGAAACATACAAAACCGCCTCAACACCATCATCCTTAAGCTCTACCCCCTCATTTTTAGAGATGAATTTAAGCATACCAACAATGTCCTCTCTACTAAGGCGGGAGAAACGGAACAGGGCACACCTCGATTGTATAGGCTCAATTATCTTGCTTGAATAATTTACAATCAAAATAAAGCGACAAGTACGGGTATAGCGTTCCATGGTACGCCTTAGAGCCTGCTGCGCCTCTGACGTGAGGGCGTCAGCTTCATCCAGAACAAGAATCTTAAAGGGTATGTCTCCAAGTGACATGGTTCTCGCAAAATCCTTTACCGTAGTTCTTATAACATCGATTCCCCTAGCATCGCTTGCATTTAGTTCAAGAAAATTACCCTGGAAATATTCCCGGAATAAGTCATGAGCTAAACAAAGAGCTGCCGTAGTCTTACCTGTACCAGGGGGGCCTGCAAATAGACAGTGAGGAAGATCCCTTTGAGCCACAAATCCTTCGAGGCGACTCACAATCTCCTTCTGATTAACTATTTCCTTCAAAGTTTTGGGCCTATATTTCTCAGTCCACATCTGAATTTCTTCACTCAACATTTACACCGCCTATCCTTAATGGTCACTTCACCATTCCCAGAGTTAACATTAACCCTCCAAACCAGAAAGAATAGTAAGGGTTCGATATACTGTGACATACTTAATTTTAAAAAACTTTGTATAAACTCTTCTCCCCCCAAAAATAAACCCGTATTAGGATTAAAGAAAAACTTAAGCTCCAATCACAAATTGGACTATCTAGCCCTTTTCCTGAACATTTGTTCACCATTTTTGGAAAAAATTAAATATATGATTACCAAAATTGCTACAGGTGGTGCTATATCCTTTGTCCATAGACGAGATAGATAAGGCGATACTAAAAGAGATACTCAAAAACTCAAGACAGTCTCACAGAGAGATAGCCAAAAAAATCGGGGTATCCGTAGGAACAGTAGTCTCAAGAACCAAAAAAATGGAAGAAGAAGGAATAATCAAAGGATACACGGCGATTTTGGACCATGAAAAGCTGGGATACGACCTAACAGTGGTAACCGAAATCACGGTCTCTCAAGGCAAACTACTAGAAGTAGATAGAGAAATTTCCCAAAACCCCCACACAGTCGCAGTCTACGACGTAACTGGAACCGTAGACGCAATCATCATTGCCAAATTTAAAAATAGGAATGAACTAAGCAACTTTACAAAAAACTTACTATCCATCCCCTACGTGGAAAGAACAAACACCCACGTAGTTCTAAACACCATAAAAGAAAACTTTGAACTACTATGAAGTATGGTTTTCCGCCTCTTGAAAATATATAGCTTCACAAAAATTTTGTGGTGCCTTAGGACGTTTGTAGTCTCTTTGTGGTGCGTGAGAAAAGGACTTTTTGAACCTCTTTCAAAAGAGGTTACCTTAAGATAGTGGTGGTTGGTTGTTTTCAGGTAAAAAATTAGAAGCACCATTTTTTATGTAAGCCGTTCCTTTTTCTAGGGACGCTGTGTCGTTTCTTACTCTTTTGTTGCCTTGAATGATTGTAAGTTTTGGTCTCAGAGCGCTGGGAGATTATTGGATATTTGTCTACTAAATTACACAAAAAATGAACATTTAAATACAAAAATAATAGAAATATTTTTAAATATAAATGATTTTAATATATCACTCAACAAGTATACAAATATTTTAAAGAGGCGAGAGAATGCAATCCAAAGAAGACCTAAAGCAACAAATTATTGAAAAAGTAAAATCCAGTGGAATAAGTCTCATTACCCTACAATTCGTAGACATATTCGGCACCGCAAAAACCTGCGCAATACCCCCCAGACAACTGGAAGAAGCCCTAGACAACGGCGTAGGCTTTGACGGCTCCTCAATCGAAGGATTCGCAAGAATCTACGAAAGTGACATGCGCCTAATTCCTGACCCCACCTCCTTCACAATCCTATCCCCAAGGATAACAGACAAGAAGGTAGCTACAATTTTTTGCGACGTATATAGACCAGAGGGCAAACCATTCGAAGGAGACCCCCGATATGTTCTCAGAAGAAACCTAGAAGAAGCAAAGAAAATGGGCTTCACTTACTATGTGGGACCAGAACTAGAATTTTTCCTGTTCAAACAAACAGACGGAATAGAGCCAGTACCACAAGACCACGGAGGCTACTTCGACCTTGCACCCCTAGACTTAGCCTTTGAAGTTCGTGGAGAAGCTGCCGCAACCCTTGAAGACATGGGCATAAATGTGGAAATGGGACACCACGAGGTAGCACCCGGGCAACACGAAATCGACTTCAAATATGGCGACGCTCTCCACATAGCAGACGCCGTGATAACTTACAAATATGTATTAAAGGCCATCGCTAAGAAGCATAACCTTTTTGCATCCTTCATGCCCAAGCCACTCTTTGGGGTAAATGGTTCTGGAATGCACGTTCACCAGAGTCTTTGGAATGGAAATAAAAACACCTTCTTTGATAAGGATGGAAAATATGGGCTTTCTGAGACCGCTCTCTACTTTATAGGCGGCCAGCTACAATACATTAAAGAAATAATTTCAGTTTTAGCACCTACAGTAAACTCCTACAAGAGACTAGTTCCCGGATATGAAGCCCCAGTATACATATGCTGGGGAAGAAGAAACAGGTCTGCCCTAATCCGAGTTCCAGAGTACTTCATTGGAAGAGAAAAATCCATCAGAGCTGAGCTCCGTTGCCCCGATTCTTCAACCAACCCCTACCTAGCATTCTCAGTGATGCTCAAAGCAGGCATTGAGGGAATTAAGAACAAGATAGAGCCACCAAACCCTGTAGACGAAGACGTTTACGAATTCGACGACGCCCAACTAAAAGAGTTTTACATAGATCAACTCCCCGGGTCACTCGGCGAGGCAATAAACTTCACGGAAAAAAGCAAGCTAGCCAGAGAAGCATTGGGAGATCACATTTTCTCAAGATTCATAGAGGGCAAGAAGAAAGAATGGAAAGAATTTTCAATGGCGGTAACCAGCTGGGAATGGCAAAGATACCTACCCATACTCTGATTAATCTTAGGAAGAAACAGTTTCACAGTGTTGGAGCCCCCTTTTTTTGGATACCGCAACACAAAATTTTCTAATCTAGAACCTCCCTGGCTGGGTTTTGATTTCCACTTAATAGGGGAGTGCCCGCCTCTGTGGCTTGGGCCTCCCCGTCCTGTTTTTAGAGTCTCTACCCAATTGGTAGCAAAAAGATTATGGTTTAACGCATCGAGACGCGTTAAGCTTCGAAACCACTATCTACAGATAGTTTTCCTTTAAATTTTTACTGTTGCTAGCCTCAGGCATGATGTTCCCCCTTTGAATAATTTTTAGAGCAAATTTTTTGGTTCCAATAATTTTTGTATTAAAACCTCTATACAATCTGCTGTCTTTGACACTTGACTATGTTTATTTTAGGGGTTTCCCATTTAGAGGATAGTGGTCGGAAAAACCCTCCGTGGGGATTTTCGGGCGCCGATTTAGGCGACCCCCATTGACACTTCAATTTAAGGAGGGTAACCGCGCCACC
>CAZECW010000138.1:0-5471 GCA_964510585.1 uncultured archaeon
CCCCCATGAGGGTGCCAACATAGACGCCGTTCCCTTGAGGGAAGGGCGTGTTAACTGGGTGATGGCACACCCATTGCTTCGAAGGCTCCCGATGAGCCAGAAGCAAGAATCTCCCGACTTTAGTCGCGGAGAGTGTCAATACTTCCTGCATTGCTAAGTCGAAGATTTTTTGGGCTCTTTCAATGTTTCTGTGTGGTGGTTTTTCGCCCATTGCTAATTGTACTAGTTCCAGTATGTGGAAGATTGGTGTCTTTCCCTGGCTTAGGATTTTTGCTATGGAGAGCACCCATTGGCAACCTCCACAGTATAATGCCAGTGCGCTGGCTCCAGTTTTTTCGGCTTCTTTGTATCTTCTTACAGCTGCGTTCAGTATGTCATCGACACTGTGACTTCCGGCAAAGGCGGCCATACCACAGCAGAGAGACTTGTCTCGGTTATGCTCCATTTCCACGATATCTGCTCCCAGAGTTTGTAGTATTTTCCTTGATAGGTCATAGTATTTGTTTCCGAAGGGTTTGGACTGGCAATTGTCGTGTACTGTTACTGTCCTGTTTAGCTTGATTTTTGTTTTAAGCCTTCCCTGTTCCAATTTTTCCCAGATCCAATCCAGTACATGAATAATTTCAAAGTTAAACCTCGCCCCAAAGCGGGGATAAATGTTCTTATACATGTTGCAGCCCGCTAAGCAAGGGATAATCATTTTCTTTACTCCAAGTTCTCGGAATTGTCTCTCAAGCTTTTTCGCAATCTGCTCAGATACTTCCAGAGCCCCTATTCTGTACCATGGTTCGCCGCAGCACAGCTCCAAGGAACCCATGAAATTTAACCCTTCAAAAATTTTGGAGAAACTAAGGTAAGATAGGAAAATCATGTTGCAGCCGGGATAAAATATTTCCTCACGTTTCCCAAGTTTGGCCCAGGACTCAACGGTTCTTTTCTCGTCCTCGGGAAGCTGCTCCAACAGAGCCGAGCCGAAGTTTGGAAACTGGTAGGGTAAGAAAAACTTTGCCGCCAGAGGTAACCCCCTCTCCCTGTAGCGCTCATACCACCGGTAAAGTATCAATTCGTAGGGGCGGCTGTTATTGGGACAAAAATTGTTGCAAGACATACAACTTGTACATCTAGTTAATACCTCGGTTTCCTCTCCGTCCACCAATTTTTTAAACTCTGCCTTCGCCCTGTCTATGGGCATCTCCAAAATGGGGCATTGGTTTAAACACAAACCGCAAAGGTCACACGATTCTCTATCAAAAAAGTTGTACGAAGCCAAGAGAACACCTCTCAACTTTAAGGCATTCATCGTTTCACAAATATAAAAGTTTGATTCTAACTTGCTCACACCACCCTTAAGAATGAGCCTTAAAAAAGTGTTTAATTTCCTTTTCGTAGAAGCGATAGAAATCTTAATTTATCTTAAAAAAGATGTTTTTAGAAGAGTATACTTTGTGGTGATGATATGTTAGATTCTGATCTTCAAATAAACGAACACTGTTACCAAATAGATATACAGCAGTGGATGGTACCGCGGGTAGGAACATGCTACGTTGTTAAGGGCAATAAAATATTCTTAATCGATGCGGGAACCAGCCAAACAACAGAGAAGGTTTTAAAGACACTTGAAGAGTTCAAAATCAAACCAGACTCCATAGACGCCATAATCATTACACATGAGCACTATGACCATGGAGCTGGCGTTGCAGGGCTTCTGGAAAGGATGCCCACCACCATTGTTTTAGCCTCGGAAAAAACCGCCGAAATACTAAAAGACCCCAGAGACTTTCTTGAAACCTCAAAAAAGCACTATGGCGAAGCAGCGGGCCTAGTCAGCCCATTCCCACCAGTGAAAAATGTGGAAATAATTGAGGAGGGAGATACAATTGACCTTGGAGGAGGAGTGAGCTTGGAGGTGGTGGCTCTCCCGGGACATACGCCGGGAAGCATAGGATTATTTGAGTCTAAAACCAAGACATTCTTTGCGGGCGATGCAGTCTGCAACTACAACGCCCAGTACGAGTTTTACATGCCGCCCTCGTTCCCAGAACTTTTCAACTATGAAGAATACCTAAAATCCCTAGACAAAATACTCGGCTACGACTTCAATTACCTGTGCATGGGACACTTTGGAACCCAAACGCAGCCAAAAGCAAAACAGGTGGTGAAAAAAGCCGCAGAAATAGCAAAGGAGTGGAAGAAAATAATAGTGGAAACTTATCGAAAAACCAAAAGTGAAGAAAAAGTATACCAAAAACTACTAGAAAAATATGGGGACAACGAATACGTAAAAAACTTCCCAGAAATAATTCGAAAAAGCATACTCAGCCAACTAATAAGAGGATACATAATCTCACTAAAACTCTAAAGACGACCAAAAAGGAACAATAAAGCACATGCGGCTACCATAAAAAGAAGCAAAAAAACCGAAAAACCAAGTTTTCGCATCCACCCAAAAAGATAAGCGCCCATTATCCCCCTACAGTTTAGTAACCCTAGAATACGCAAAAACCGAATCCTAATCAACGACAAAGATGACGCAAGATTTAAATTCCTAAAGAATTCAATGTGTGCAAACCAAAAAAATGGAAGATTCAAGAAAGAGGTAGGATAATTAACTCAAAAGTTTTGAGAGGCGAAATGAAAAATGGTTGGGATAAAGGCATGTGGAGCCTACATTCCTCTCTACAGCCTAAGTCGAGAACTGATCGCTAAAGCATGGGACTTCCCCCCAGTGCCCGGAAGCAGAGCCTTGGCGAATAATGATGAGGACAGCATAACCATGGCAGTTGAAGCCGGCTGGGACTGCCTACACAAAATTGAGCCCAAAACAGTTGACGGAGTCTACTTCGCCACCACAACATCACCTTACGCTGAGAAGCAAGGCGCAGCCCTCATAGCGGCGGCCCTGGATATGAGAAAAGACGTCCAAACCATAGACTTCACAGACTCCCTCAGAGCCGGCACAACAGCCATGATAGCTGCATATAACGCCATCAAGAGCGGCACGGCAAACAGCATACTTGTTGTAGCCTCCGACTGCCGCATAGCCGAACCAGAAAGCATGTTTGAATTTCAAATGGGAGACGGAGCCGCAGCCGTACTACTATCTAAAGATGATGTAGGAGCCACCATAGAAGGATTCCACACAGTCTCCGAAGAATTTACTGGTCCCTGGAGGAGAGCCAAAGATACCTACATAAGGGAATTCGAGGTTAAACACGACGGAATATATGGATTCGCAAACCAGGTTGGCGCAGTCCTAATGGGGCTAGCCCAGAAATACAAATTAGATCCCAAATCGGTGTCCAAGCTCATTATGTATGCACCAGACCCCCGAGCCCCCGTAGAAATAGCTAAGAGAATGGGGGTTGATGCGAAAAACGTTCAAGACACTATGTTCTTCTCAATAGGAAACACTGGAACCGCCTTGGCCCCCATGATGCTTGTGGCAGCCTTGGAACAAGCACAACCAAACCAGAAAATGGTTGTGGTGGGGGTTGGAGACGGAGCCGACGCCCTACTGCTAAACACCACAGACAAGGTTTCACAAATAAAAGGCAAGAGGGGAGTAACTGGGCACATATTTTCAATGAAACCCCTCAAAAACTATAATGAATACATAAGAAACAAACAACTATTGGAGAGAGAACGGTTCTCCAGAAGAACCAGCACCGTAATCTACTACCGGGACAAAGCCAAAATCCTAAACCTCCACGGAATGAAATGCAAAGCCTGCGGAACAATACAGTACCCCATCCAGAGAGTGTGCATGGAGTGTGGAGCGAAAGACAACTGGGAAGAAATAAGATTGCCAAAAACAGGAAAAGTGTTCACGTTCACACTAGACCACCTTGTAGGAGGCGAATACCTAGTAACGCCAGTACCACGAATAGTAGTAAACCTAGACGGTGGAGGAAAAATCTTCCTCGAAATGACTGACTGTGAACCCAACGAGGTAAAAATAGACATGCCCGTAGAACTCACATTCCGGTGGCTGCACGAATCAGCCTACTTCAGACACTACTACTGGAAATGCCGACCGGTAAGAGGAGGAATATCAAAATAAAAAATTGATAAGAAGGTGGAATGAAAAAATGCCAGGAAGCATAAAAGATAGAGTCGCAATTATGGGTGTGGGATACACCAAATTTGGAGAACTATGGGACAAAAGCCAAGAAGACCTCCTAGTAGATGCAGCCTACGAAGCCTACAATGACGCCGGGATAGAACCCAAAGACATAGACGCAATATGGGTTGGAGTATTCTACTATTTCACCGGCCTATCAGGATGCACCGCAGTAGAACCCCTAAAACTTTTTGGAAAACCCGCAACCCGGGTAGAAAACTTCTGCGCCTCAGGAATGGACGCCTTCCGAAACGCCTGCTTCGCAGTAGCCAGCGGAGTCTACGACATTGCACTCGCCTGCGGAGTAGAAAAGCTCATGGACTCTGGATCCCGAGGACTACCCGGACTAAAAGACTTTGGCCACCCCGTATATGGAAATGCCAGCGCACCAGCAATGTTCGCACTAGCAGCCACAAGAGCATTCCATAAGTATGAGTGGACAAAAGAAGACCTAGCCAAAGTTGCGGTTAAAAACCACTACAATGGTGCAGCACACCCCAAGGCCCACTTCAGAAGAGAAATAAAAATCGAAGAGGCACTAAACGCACCAATGATTGCCGCACCACTAGGCAGATACGACTGCTGCGCAATGTCTGACGGAGCAGCCGCACTAATTTTAACCCGCCCCGAGATCGCAAAGCAATACAAGCACAAGGACGACTACGTGCTCGTTAAGGGCAATGGATTAGCAGTGGAAACCGTAATGCCCTTCTACAAGCCCAGCTTCGACTACCTAGGCTTCCCAGCCACACAGAAAGCCGCACAGGAAGCCTACAAGCAGGCGGGAATAAAGGATCCCAGAAAAGAAATCAGCTGCGCCGAAGTGCATGACTGCTTCACAATAACAGAGCTCCTCAACTACGAAGACTTGGGATTCTGCAAAAAGGGCGAAGGAGCCGAACTAATCCGAGAAGGAGTTACAGCAATAGATGGAGAGTTACCAGTCAACCCCAGCGGCGGACTCAAATGCTTCGGCCACCCCATAGGAGCCTCTGGATGCCGCATGCTAGTAGAAATCACCAAGCAACTGCAGGGCAGGGCTGACGGTAGACAGGTGAAAGACCCCGTCTTGGGTCTTGCTCACAACCTAGGCGGTCCAGCTTCTGTGGCCTCTGTTACCATTCTGGGCAGAACATAGACAATTGAGTTAGAATGATCATTGGCTCAAGCGTAAGAGCCAACCTATTTATTTCTCCTTTCTATTTTGAAAATTTTTACAAAACCTTGGCGAGAAAGCCCCCGACTTTAGTCGTGGGGATGAATCGCCAGAAAGTTTATTTGAAAGTATGGTATATAAATAGTTGTTGGTAGCTGAAGGGTTTGGCTTGGGCTTAAGAGGCTAAACAAGACG
>CAZECW010000139.1:0-35332 GCA_964510585.1 uncultured archaeon
CTGCGTCTTGTTTAGCCTCTTAAGCCCAAGCCAAACCCTTCAGCTACCAACAACTATTTATATACCATACTTTCAAATAAACTTTCTGGCGATTCATCCCCACGACTAAAGTCGGGGGCTTTCTCGCCAAGGTTTTGTAACGTGTGGTATAAACATCCAGGCGATGTAAAAATTGGAGAGAGGAAGCTTTCAGGAACAACTTGCATTGAATTTGGAAAGGGAATAATCGTAGGCTCCTTTATCAACAGGATAAAACCAGACACCAAGTTCTTCGAAGACTATCTCATATATCCGGAAGAAAAACTTAAAGACAAAATGCTCAAAGATATAACCGAATACGCCGCAAGCATCGAAACCCACGCACCCAAACTAATAAGCGAGGATGAAGTAGCGAAAATTCTCAAAGAAGTTGTTGAGGAGAAGCTAGGTTTAGAGTTCGAACCAGGAACTTGGACACAGGACGAAAAGAACTTCCTACAGTTTGGCATGAGCATGCTAACCGACGAAAAAATGGTGACGAGCGTTTCGCATAGCAAGTGGTACTCCCAGCTTCAGGACGGCTTGGCCGCAGCAACCTACCGCTACAAGACTATGAAACTTATAAGCGCCAACGTAGCCGTCGACAAGACCAAAAGGATTAGGGATATCCTGATAACCGGCGACTTCCTTATATCACCAGCTGAAGGCTGGGAAAAAATCATGGAGGCCCTCAAGGGTCTGAAAGCCGACGATGAAGAAGCCATCAAAAAGGCAATAAGGGAAACGTTTGAGAAGAACAAGATTGACTACTCGGGATTCACACTGGACGACATGGCAAAACCAGTCATAGAGGCAGGAAAACTAGCCATACAAAAACTAAAATGAGAGAGAAAAAGAAAGCTTTTTATTCTTTTCATTTTTTTGTTGTCTAGTTTGGGCCGGGGTTCAAATGGTTTTTAAGTTTTCATGGTTTTGCTGATGATGCATTTTTGCTATTTGGTTGTTTCTTTGTTTGTAGCGTCTGGTGGATCTCTTTTTAGCCATTCTTTGTAGAATGCGTCTATGTCTGGTAGGAAGTCGAATATTGGTGGGTAGAATGGTGGAACTGCTTCGACGTCTAGTAAGGTTTTGCACTGGGGGCAGAAGTATTCTCTCAGTTCTTGGTAATTGATGTTGGTGGACATATATTTGGGATATATTTCCATTAGTTTTTCTTCGGTGTCTCTCACGTATATAAGTGCGTTTAGTTTCCAATTTTCTCGGTAGTCGCCGAACTCGTAGCCGCAGTCACACTTGATGATTCTTTTTCCCTCCTTGGCCACTATGTAGAGATGCTCTGCGTATGGCAGTATGATTTTTTCGCTCCATGGTACTTTTTCCTGTAGTATTTCAAGGTATTTGTCGAAGCGGTCTGTGTCTTTGGGTGAGCTCAGCATTTCCTTAATTTCAGGCCAGGAAAGTTTTCCCTCGATGAGTTTTCTAATTCTCTCCTTAGTGTAACGCGTCATTCAGAACCACCTCCTAGAAAAAGAAGTCCTCAGGCAAGCCCCAGAACTCCCTAAACTCTTTACCCCACCTTTCAGAAAGCCTGAGGGAATCATTGTACATTTCTTTTATTTCTTGGCAGACTTCCCTATTTAGAATCCTTGACCTGGTTTTTTCAATCCATTCTCTAACTGGAATAGCTTTTCTCCCCCTTTCCTCCCTGAGCTCCTTCCTTTTTTTCTCTGTTTTTTCCTTGTTTACCTTCCACTTTCCGGATACTTCGTCGCGTTCCAAAATCACACCATAAGTGCTCTCTGCGAATCTGAAAAGTATGGACTCCTCATTAACATCTTTGGCAACTCTCTCTGGGTCTCTCTCTAAAACATCGCCATACCCGTCTCCACCTCTTACAGAGTTTATGTAGAGGTCTCCCTGATTGAAGAGAATTTCTGGTGGAATAATCATCCTCTTCTCGTAGACGTAGTCGCCCTTAACATATTTTCTTATTTCGGAATTCTCTGGGTCAAATTCTCTATAGGGATAAGGCTGTTTATTCTTTATGAGCTCCATCATATTGGTATTATGTATTTCGCGTCTGTAGCCACCAGCAGCAGGGTAACCTCCAAATAGTCCCCCGCTGGTAAATATGCTGACACCCATCCACATTAGTTCATAATCGTTGGTTTTCCAAAGCATACGTACTGATTCAAAGCCGTTGCCACCCCTGAATTTTCCAGGACCTGCAGAGTTGGGCTGAACTCTCCTACCCAAGTATAGCAGGGGTTCCACTATTTCCCACACCTCTACGTCGCCCATATCGGCTTCGGGGTTAAACATGGCAAAGGCGTGGTCTAAACCGTCATCAAAAGCCCTAGCTCCAAGGCCCGAACTAGCAAACTCAAAGTTAAACATTGCAGACTCTCGACCCAAATAGTCCTTCCCGCCGCCAGACATCAAATTGTGACAAACAGTCATACCCGCCAAAACCTCTTCGATGAATCCTCTAGAAAAATATCCCCTACTATAAGATCTAAAGAGACCATTAAGACCAGTGATAAAACTTCCCCAACTAAAGACAGTACAGGGAAGCGTTGACTCTGGATTAAGAATCGATCCGTAAGGGAGTTTAAGTTCAAACACCAACGATAGACCAGCATTTATCTTGTCACTGGGCCAGATTATTTCTGAGCTGATGGAATAGAGTCCACCATAAACAGCGCTGGGTGAGGCGTTAAAGGAATGGTATCCCCACTTTGAAGCCCCATCAAAATCTATTACAATGTTACCATCGGGCTTTATGGTCATCTCCATAGGCATGTGCATCACTGTGTCCTTAGCTGCCCTAGCAGGTACTCTTTTTGAGCCCTTAAATGTTACATCGCCGAAGGAAGCTGCGCGGTAACGCCCAGGAATCATGGTTCTTTTAATAACTTCTATTACCGCCAATCTGCCGTCTTCTATGGCTTCACGAATGAAGCGTTTGAAGTTTTCTATTCCAATCTCATTTATAACTTTATGAACCGAGTTTCTAATTATGTCGCACCCAGCCAACCTAGCTTTTTCGTCCAGTTTCCAGTAAATGGGATTTCTTATGAGACGTTCACATCTCACTTCCCAATACTTATAAATTGTGTCATTCTCGCCAATCTTTTCACAGGGAGCCTTCAATCCTTCCTCATAGCAGGTAGTGGGTCCAACCGGCGCTGTGCCTGGGACAACTGCTCCTATGTCTAGGCCATGTATGCAGGCTCCAGCCCAAGCCACCATTTCTCCCTTCCAGAAAATGGGCTTTATGGTGTGAACATCCGCAGTGTGACAGTTTCCTATGAAAACATCGTTATTACAGAAGACATCGCCTGGTGCTATGCCCGGATTATCCTCGTAGTCGTTTCTAATCATCCATTTTATGGCATCACTCATAGTTCTTACGTGGGTAATTATGCCTGTAGATATTGCTATGGTGTCACCCTCAGGACTATAAAGGGTAAAGCACAGTTCTCCTAACTCTTGGACAATGGGGGAGGCAGATATATTCATAGATGTTTCCCGAGCACTAACTAGGGAGCCTCTAATGAGCGCAAATATCCGCTCGTAAACAAGTGGGTTCTGCTCTTTATATTCTAATTTTTCTAGTCCATAGTATCTCCCCGTTTTCCGGAAGAGTTCCTCGGATTCCTTCAACATTTCTTTTAGGGTTTTACCGTTCCATCCAATTTTTCTGGTTCTCGAGCCTTCTACTCCCTCAATCTCCACCAATTGTGGTTCTCTAACAAAACTTGGCACCATTCCTCACTTCCTCCTTATGTGAAATATTCGATACTCATCTAAGTATGCGTAACAGTCTCGGGGCAGAAAGAGGGTGGTGTTGGGAGATTCCACAATCGCCGTACCATTTATTACGTTTCCCGCTTTTAGTAGATCCATTTCGTACACTTCTCCGGGTGACCATTGACCCCTCCAGTAAACGTCTCTCTCACCCTTAAAAGCCTCTTCAGGAGGCTTTGCACCCTTCTTTTTCTCCTTGTACAGTACTGGTTTTTTTAAGGGATACCTTCCAACCCCTATAGCGTATGTTAGGTAGTAACCTGCTTCTGGAAGTTTTGCGCTTCGGGCGTAAATTTTTTCGTAGTGTTTTTCAAAGGTTTCAATTACTTTATCCATATCCTTTCCTGAGAGTATCTTTTCCACGGGGGATGGAAATTCCAAGTCGGTTAGTTGACCTGCGTATTGCATTCGGACATAGGGATGGAAGGTTATTTTTCCCTTCTCACAACCAGCGTCTACTAATTCTTTGAAGCATTCCTCCCTCTGAGAATCCCAGAACCCGGTGACCAGTGAACCAATAAAACTCTTAAAATCATCATTGGCATTAGGCCAAATTGGTAGATCCGATGAGCGATCTCTTCTAGCCTCCAGATTTCCACAAGCACAGCCAAAGGCCGAAAAGGCAGCCGCCCAACTGGGAACCAATACATCCAAAAATGGAATTTCCCGAGTATAGTTTGCTGCCAGAACTGGGCCGCCCCCACCATAGGAAAGCAAAACATAGTCCACAGGTGAATAGCCTCTTCCCAATATAGCTCCGTAAACTATATCCCTCATCTGGGTCTCAAGTAACTCTACGACTCCCGCAGCAGCATCGTAAGTGTCAAGGCCCAGTTCGGATGCTACTTGTTTTTCTATCTCTCTATACGCTTTTTCCTTGTTTAGCTTTATTTCTCCGCCTAAGAAGTAGTCTGGATTCAGAACTCCCAGTACAAGCTCACAATCGGTGATGGTAGGATACTCCACCCCGCCTTCCTCAAATGAGACTCCGATGCGATAACCAGCGCTGTCTGGACCAATCTCTACTCTCTTTGAGATTGGATCCACTCTCACATAGCTTCCCATGCCAGCCCCTCGACTCTCTGTAGCCACCATGGGCAGATTAATCAGAAACCTGCCTATTTCTGGATTGGCTTCAATAGTGTATTCTCCGTCGGTGATTAGTCCCACATCAAAGCTCGTTCCACCAACATCAGTGCACACAATGTTTCTTAAGCCTAGGACTTCGCCCAAATATTTTCCTCCAATTATTCCGCCTATGGGACCAGAAGTCATTGAGCGAACCAACTGTTTTGTTTCTATGCTAATTGCACCCCCGTGACTTGACATGATCCGAAGTTCGAATCTTGACCCTAGCTTTCTCAACTCCTGATCAATTTTTCTCAGTTGACTTCTTGAGCCTGCAGCTGCGTAGGCTTCTAGAGTTACCACATTCATTCTTGGAAAATCACCCCTAATAGGATGAAATTCGGAGGCTGTTATGATGGGAATATTCACCTTTCTCTCTGCCAAAACTTTTTGTGCTATTTCCTTAGCTCTGCTCTCATGAATTCCGTTCCTATAAGAAAAGAGAAAATTAATAACGATAGCCTCAACTCCCAAGTCTAATAGTTCTTTAACAGCTGATTCCACCTCGTGCTCATAAAGTGGGATTACAATATCACCCATAACATCTATCCTCTCCCTAACTCCTCGAATGAGCTCCTCGGGTATAAGCGGCTCATTGTGAATGTGGGTGGCAGCATGAAACCGATCCTGGTAGGAGTATCCCATATAGGTTTGTTTAGCTCTCTCCAAGCGGAAATAATGCTCCATTCCCTTCGTTACTATGGCTCCCACTTTGCTGCCTTTCCTCTCAAGAACCCTGTTGAGCATAGTGGTTCCGGAGTAGATAGCAGTTTCGAGGTTGGGAACAGTGTCTTCAGCCTTCATATCCCAGTAACTCAAAGCATTGCTCAGCGAGGCCAAGAAACCTATAGACTCATCATAAGGGGTGCTTCGCGCCTTGCCAATGGTAAAGCGGCCTTCCTCATCTATCACTATCGTATCAGTCATCGTGCCGCCAGCATCGATTGCCAGGACATTTGGAACCTTTACCAATTTTTACCACCAATTATTTCCAATCAAAAACAGTTCATAGCTTATATGACGAAACTGGTGTTATTTTAATTTAAGTTCCTACTTTTTCATTATTCACAGATATAAAATTATCTCCTGATTTGTCAAGTGGCAAACTCTATAAATTTTTTAATATATTTTATTTGTAAATTAAAAAATTTTCAAAAAATTAAGAAAAAATTATAAAAACAAAAATCTAATTCACTTGCATCAATTTAAGGAGTGTGGTGGCAAAAACGTATACTTCCCGTTTACGGTAAAAAATTCAATTTGGCAAATTTGTCGAAGAATAGAAATCATATCGCAAGACGACTCTAGTGCCCAGTCAGAAGCGGGATGACAGAAATGTTACTCACGATAATAATTTTTTAGTAACCATTGGGCAGGGATTCTACAAATGAGTAGTCTAATTTTATGTTTTCATTTGCGTTTCCGATGACAGGTACATCGTGGCCTGGTAGGAGTATCTCAACATCCAGCTCTGTTAGTCTTTTTATTGATTTCTTAAGCTCGAGTATGTCGCCTCCAGGTATGTCTGTGCGCCCCACCCCGTAAGCAAAAATGGTGTCTCCTGAAAAAAGAATCTTTTTATCCGAATTGTATAGACAGATGCTGCCCGGGGAATGACCTGGGGTATGGATAACTTTGAAATTCATATTCCCAAGCTGTATTATGTCTCCGTCCTTCAGTTTGACTTGAACCTCAAATCCCGCCTTTTTCTCAATGTAGGCTGCCTCGATTTCGTGAATCATTACTTCAGCTGCACAGAAATCCACTACTTCAAGCACTCCACCAATGTGGTCTGGGTGGAAGTGAGTTATTACCAATTTTTTTATGTTCCGAGGGTCTAGGCCCAGAGATTCAATATCCTTGATGAAGTGGCTCCTGAAATCCCCGGTTAAGCCGGAATCAATTAGTGCCAGTTCACCCTTGCCAACAACGTAAACGTTTGATCCCCAGGAACGCCCAGGAATCATTGCTATTTGGTCAATTATCTCCATTTCAAATTTCACCCTTTTCTCGGAAGATTAACTATACAAATACCCAAATACATTTATATTTTCGCCCAGTTTGAGAATCTGGGTTTAGTGGTTTGATTTTTAAGTGCAGGGGAAATGTTATCTTTAAAGATTTTGATTATCAAATGTTATTCTACCAAAGTGTTGGAGGTTTAGTTAGTTATGCCGAGTGTGGAAGAGCTTTTGGAGAAGGCTAAGGGTTTCTATCCTAAACACCCAGACCTTATGAGGCACCTTGAGATAGGAGCGCTATGGGAGTATCATATTCGCCCCTTCACACTGGACAGCAACGATAAACTCATCTTCCACTTAACGAAGCTCTCCGAGGATGAAATCAGATTTGAACAGGGACCTGCACCAGAAAAGCCAGATTTAATACTTTATTTTACCGAGAACGCCATGGTGAAACTGGTCGATGAATCAAATGATGCTGACACCTATTATGAGAAGTATCGTGAAATACTCAAAAACCCCGACGTAGGAGTGGAACTAGACTACAAAATAAATAAACCCCGCCTAAAACTCTTCAGAATGGGCTACAAAGAATGGGCTGAAACCTACAAGTTCCAAGCTTGGACCTAAACCAAAAAATTGAGGATTTACCCTGACTTAGAGCATTTAATAAAATATTTTATCAGATCTTTTCATCTTTAGGTATTCTTCTATGTAGGCTCTTAGCCCTTTTTCTCCAGCGGCTTGGATGGCTAATTCTTTGTCACCGATTATCTTCAATTCTACTTCGTCTAGGGAGTAGTCGGAATCCAAAGAGTCGTCATTAGCAATATCTACTCTTAGCGAGTTGCCCACCCTCACTGTGCACTTCCTTTTCCCCTCTTCAATCCTCGTTACGTATTCCCCTGTGAGGTAATCCCAACCCTTGGTTACCTTCATATCAAATAACACCTCTCACAATCTAATCCATTGGGAATAAAAGTATTTTTTCTTTGCCCCTTATCGGATACTGTTTTTGAGAATTTTTCAAACAGAAAATATTTACACCAAATTATTTCAACAATTTTACAAATACTTTTTTAAACAAATTTATTAGAACGAAAAATAACAATTTTATATTCTTAGAATTGTGATGGTTTTGGAATATTAGAGGTGGTTTCTTGAGTGAAGTCTTGAATAAAATTGCCAAGTCTATCGAAGAGTTGGATGGAAAAGAAGCCGAGAAATTGGTGAGGAAGGCTCTGGACGAGGGCGTTGACCCGGTTAAGATTTTGGAGGATGGAATTATAGCCGGAGTCAGAGCCATTGGAGAAAAGTTTGAAAAAAGGAGTACTTTTTAGCCGAACTTTACGAAGGCGGTGAAATAGCGGAGAAACTGGTGGAAATTGTGGGACCTAGGATACCCAAGGAGGCAGGTGGGGCACGCAAGAGAGTGGTTATTGGCACAGTGCACGGAGACCTACATGATATAGGTAAGAATCTTGTAGCTATGCAGCTTACCATGGCGGGCTTTGAAGTTAGAGATCTAGGCATAGATGTTCCCGCAATGAGATTCATCGAGGAGGCGGAGAACTTCAAAGCAGATATTATAGCTATGTCATCTCTCTTGATGGCCACAATGATGAATATGGCAGAAGTTGTGAACCTTCTAAAAGAGCTTGGCTTGAGAGACAAATACAAAGTACTGGTGGGCGGTGGACCCATAAATCCCGCTTTAGCTCAAATGTTTGGAGCAGACGGATACGCTGAGAACGCTGTGGAAGCGGTAAAGGTCGCCAAAAAGTTGGTGGGCTTAGGAGGTGCTTAAAAAATGGTTAGAATAAAAGACATACAGGAAAGAGCTCTAACAGGACCAGTTATGAAGGAGAGAGAATATGATAAAATGCTTTCCAAAAGGGTTCGCGAATTAGTAAAAGACTACGACATAAAATTTGACATGAACCAGATTATTCCAGATGACAGTGTGGCTGACGATGTTTTCAAAGCAGGATTCGACCTCCTAATAGACGTAGGCATCTACCATCTGGACACTAACAGGAATATAAAATTCACAGAGAACGAAATAAAAGAGATGATTAAAAGCCGTCCCAGTGAGGTAAAATTCGGAACCGGCAAAGACCAAATAACAATCAAGAATAGAAAACCCGAGGAAAAGACGAAACCAGTGATAACCACTGGAGGAGGCATTCTCAGCGAAGACATGTTCCTCCCGATAGTAAAATCCTGCGCGCAAGAACCTACATGTCAGGGAATTAACGGCTTCAGCTTAATTAGCGCATGGGGCCTAGATAACAAAACGGGAACTCCGGGGGAAATTATGTGTGCCATAGCTGAGGGATTATGGAACAGGGAAGCTGTAAAAACCGTAGGAAAACCAGGTCTTTATATAGGCTTAGCAGGGGCTAGCGCACTATCACCCGCAGGAGCCATAGCAGCCTTCCACCCTGACGGGTACACCAAAGAAAACGCGCAGATACCCATACACCTCTTCAACGAACTCAAACTAACTTGGAGCAGATTCATACTAGCCACATATGCTCGACTAAACGGTATAGTGCCCTGGACTTCTTACGGTGCGGCCATAGGACTCCTCTTCCGAAATTCTGAGGAGGCATCTGTAGGAGCCATCGCCGCTCTGCTAGCGGAACTAGCCTATGGGCAGGGGTCCCTCTGTATGGGCGGCGGCATGGGATCAGATGGCATGGTAATGAGAAGAGAGTCCCTAGCCTCGGGTGCTACTTGCACGTTAGCTTTGACTAATAATCTTCATGTCCCTGTGGGAGGGGTGGGCGGCGGTGGCGGTTACGCAGGACCTTGCACCGAGATGCGTGTTTACGAAATCGCAATAATAAATCTGATGAGTGTAGCATCAGGAGCCGGCTGGCTCTGGTACAGTGGAACTCTAAGAACATTGATTAACTACTGCACTGGTATGGAGGGTAGAATAATGGGTGAAACAGCCCGCGCCATAGCTGGAATGAAAAGAGCCGACGCCAACGAATTAATAAATAAACTCTTACCCAAAATAGAAGACAAGGAAAACCCGGAAAAAGCACCTATAGGTAAGAGCTTCATGGAATGCTATGATATCAAAACCTTAACTCCATCAAAAGAATACACAGACCTCTACGCAAGGGTAAAAAAGGAACTCATAGATTACGGCATAGAGTACGAGTACTAATCGCGCTCCAGCAATCCAAAACTTACACACATCCACCTCTTTTTTTGCGGTATAATCCCCAAATTAGATTTGTTAGAAAATATAAATCTTTACAAAAATAGGCCTCGCCTGAATCCAAACTATTAATATATGTAAAAGTTTTTGGTGTAACTCTCTTAATGTTTGAATTTGTGGAGGGTTTTTTACACCTTTTTCTAAAAGTCGTTTTTTCCTCCTTTTTGCTCAAAGAAACCATTTTATGTCTTCTTTCATAGAGAGACTTTAACTCAAAAAACCCAAACATCCTCCAGTTGAACACATTCCAAAAAAGACTTTTTACACGCCCTCATAAGTTCTAGAAATTGATATAAGTTTGGTGCCCTGTCTCTAAACTTAAAGAATTGTTAACCAGGCATCGTCGCAAACCAATTCCCAAAATTTACCTTGAAAATCAAGGAAGGGTAATATTGTTTGGAGGACTCGAAAATGTTGTTGTTTGACCCCATCAAGATTGGAAGCATGGAGATAAGAAATAGAATATTTTTACCAGCAATGCATTTGGGCTACTGTGTGAATAACTTTGTGGATGATAGGATTGTTAATTTCTATGAGGCCCGTGCTAAGGGTGGTGCAGGCTTGATTATGGTTGGCGGCTGCGCCACTGAGCCTCTGGGAACCGGGTTGCCCAACATGATGAGTTTAAGTGATGACAAATATATTCCGGGTATGAGGAGATTGGCTGAAGCTATAAAGAGGCATGGATCTAAAGCTGCTGTTCAACTTTTACATGTGGGTCCACAGACTTGGACTTTTATTCTTGGCACTCAGCCTGTTTCTGCCTCAGCCATAAAGTGTAAGCTGACTGGTGAAATGCCCCGGGAGATGACTATTCAGGAAATTGAGCAGAGTGTTGAGAATTTTGCTTTAGCGGCAAAGAGGGCTAAGAGTGCTGGATTTGATGCTGTTGAAATCATTGGGGGAGTGGGCTATTTGGTGGCTCGCTTCTTATCGCCAAGAACCAATGTGCGAAAGGATCGGTATGGGGGAAGCGTTCAGGGAAGAGTCAGGTTTGCAGTAGAGATTATTGAACGTATTAAGGAGAAGTTGGGCAGAGACTTTCCCGTGATTTTTAAGCTTTCTGGCGACGAGTTTATGGAGGGTGGAAACACCATTGAAGAAACTAAGGTTATCGCAAAGGAACTTGAGAAGGCTGGTGCCGACTGTTTTAATGTGGCTGTGGCTTGGCATGAATCCCCTGTCCCTCAAATCACCATGAATGTTCCAAGGGGCGCCTTTGCCTATCTCGCCGAGAAGGTTCGCGAGGTGGTAAGCGTCCCTGTTATTGCAGGAAACAGGATTAACGACCCCCTTGTTGCTGAGAAGATTTTGAGGGAGGGCAAGGCAGACATCATCTCTCTAGGTAGAGCGCTCATCGCGGATCCCGAATTTCCAATAAAGGCTAAGGAGGGAAGATTTGCGGAGATCAGGAAATGCTTGGCGTGTAACCAGGGATGCTTTGATCATGTATTCTCAGCTCAACCAGTGGAGTGCCTAGTCAACCCTGATGTTTCAAGGGAAGCGGAGTACCAAATTAAACCTGCAGCAAAAAGAAAGAAAGTTTTGATTGCTGGAGGCGGTCCTGCAGGTATGGAGACTGCAAGAGTTGCTAAACTTAGGGGACATGATGTAACCCTCTATGAGAAGAGCGACAGGCTTGGAGGACAGCTGAGCTGGGCTGCGGTTCCTAAGGAAAGAAGGGAATTGGGAAACCTTGTAGATTACCTAGCGTACCAGATGCAGTTACTAAATGTTAATGTAGTTTTGGGGAAGGAGGTTACCCCAGAAGTTGTTAAACAGTTGAACCCGGATGTACTGGTTGTAGCCACGGGAGTAAACTGGATTGTACCGGATATACCGGGCGTTGATAGGCCCAATGTGGTAATGGCTCTAGACGTATTGGCTGATAGGGTGTCCGTTGGCAAAAAAGTGGTAATTATTGGAGGTGGTGGCGTGGGCTGCGAAACCGGGCTTTACCTTGCGGAGAAGGGTTCCATAGATGCAGAAACCATGCTCTTCCTTGTTAAATGGGGAGCTATGGATCTTGAGAGCGCCTACAAGCTGACTAAGAGCAATAAGGAAATTGTGATAGTGGAAATGCTGGACAAAATGGGACAGGATATTGGGGGTAGTACTCGCTGGACAATACTGAAAAGCCTTTCCCAAAGTGGAGTGAAAATGCTAACAAACTCCAAGGTAAAAGAAATAACCGAGAAGGGTGTAAAGCTGGATAATGGGGATGTCTTGGAAGCCGACACCGTTGTTATAGCAGTTGGATCAAAGCAGAACAATGAACTCTTCGAAAAAATGAGGGGCAAAGTCCCAGAAATCTATGCGGTGGGAGACTGCGTAACTCCCAGAAAAGCCATGGACGCAATGCACGAAGCGGCAGCAGTAGCCAGAAAAATATAAATTACAGATAGTAGGCAGAACTCTTCCAAAGCCAAAATACCTTTGCAGATATTTTGGGGTTGAAGCTGTAAAGTTACCCAAAGATTAATATCTATGAAGGCATTAATAACCCACTTATAACCATATTTCGCAGATTCTGCGAAGCTATTTGGGCGATTGTGATTCTCCCGTGTGGTTTTGGGTGTGTGGCTGCGCTTTTCACCAACCCCACACCCTCATTTTCTCAAAAACTGGAAGCGTGGTAATAAAAGCTTTGCAACTCCACTAAAGAATTCCCAAATCTGCGAAAAATGGGTTATAAGAGTTAATTTCGGAGCGTGAAATATGTGTCTGTCTTAACTGCTTGGAGAGAAAAATGTATCATAACCTGTGCCCTTACGGGATCCGCTACTTTTCCCTCCCAGACACCCTACCTACCCATAACACCGGACCAGATATCTGACGAGGCAAAAAAGGCCTGCGACGCAGGCGCAGCAGTAGTCCACGTCCACGTGAGAGACCCCAAAACCGGCATGCCCACAGCCGACCTAGGCGTGTGGAGAGAAACCCTAACAAAAATAAAGTCAAAAACAGACGTAATAGTCTGCTGCACAACAGGAGGGGGAGCCGGAATGACCCCCGAACAAAGAATAGCGGTGGTTCCAGAATTCAAGCCAGAAATGTGCTCCTTCAACGTGGAATCAATGAACTTCGCAGTATTCCCCATAGCGGAAAGAATTAAGGAGTGGAAATATCCCTGGGAAAAACCAGTAGTGGAAATGAGTAAGGGACTGATTTTCCAGAACAGCTTCAAAGACCTCGAAGTATTCTCCAAAACAATGTATGAAAACAACGTTAAACCCGAACTTGAGATTTATAGCACGAGTGGCATCTGGAATGCGGGAGCCATGCTCCGCTTTGGATGGCTTAAATTCCCCCTGCACATGCAATTCGTCCTAGGGGTGCTCGGGGGCACAGGAAACACACCATGGGAACTAATACACTTCTATGACGAAGCCGCCCGACTCTTCGGCACGCAAAACTTCACCTGGTCAGTGATCGGAATCGGGTACCCAAGAGAGTTCCACTTGGGAGCCATGGCGGCAATAATGGGAGGACATATAAGAGTTGGGCTAGAGGACAACATTTACATAGCCCATAGAGAGTTGGCCAAGAGCAATGCAGAACTAGTCGCCAAGATGGTTAGGATAGTCAATGAACTGGGAAGAGATGTGGCCTCACCTGACGAAGCAAGGAAAATGCTGGGACTAAAAGGACTGGACAAGGTCAACTACTAAAAAAACAGCCGCCTTTCTTCTTTTTTGCTGTTTTTTATGAAAACTGTCAGTATTTAGAACAACAGTTGAAAGTCTTTTTGGAGGCGGAGGCTCTACAAACATGTCGCAATAAAAGCAAAACCCATGGTGTTCTTACCAGTTTTCCTATTGAAGGGATTAGTCTGAAGCCCAATTAATTCCTATAAGAGTTCTCTGATGCAACCCCTAATTTTCCATACAAGCGTCTTATGAAACCATCACTCTTGCCCTGTTGATAGATTTTACAATTCGCGTAGAACAAGGGGGAAGAGATTTTCGGGTAATGCGGTGAATGATTACTTTGAGGAGCCAGCAAAAGTTCGATGCAAGGTACCAATAAATTAATATTTGTCATATTCTTCTAAAAATATGGGTTGGAAGAATTTTTGGAGGTGTGAAGAAATGTCATTTTTAACTGCTTGGAGAGAAAAATGTATCATAACCTGTGCCCTAACTGGGTCAGTTACTTTTCCCTCCCAGACACCCTACCTACCCATAACACCGGACCAGATATCTGACGAGGCAAAAAAGGCCTGCGACGCAGGCGCAGCAGTAGTCCACGTCCACGTGAGAGACCCTAAAACCGGCATGCCCACAGCCGACCTAGGCGTGTGGAGAGAAACCCTAACAAAAATAAAGTCAAAAACAGACGTAATAGTCTGCTGCACAACTGGGGGAGGAGCAGGAATGACAGCCCAGCAGAGAATAGCGGTGGTTCCAGAATTCAAGCCAGAAATGTGCTCCTTCAACGTAGAATCAATGAACTTTTCAGTGTTCCCACTCGCAGAGAGAATAAAGGAGTGGAAAACTGACTGGGAAAAGCCCCTAGTAGAGTGGAGTAAGGGAATGATCTTCCAGAACTCATTTGCAGACCTTGAAGTGTTTGCCAAAACTATGTATGAAAACAATGTTAAACCGGAACTTGAGATTTACAGCAGCAGTGGCGTCTGGAACGCGGGTGCTATGCTCCGCTTTGGATGGCTTAAATTCCCCCTACACATACAATTCGTCCTAGGAGTATTGGGAGGAACGGGCAACACACCCTTTGAATTGATGCACCTTTACAACGAGGCTAGCCGACTCTTCGGCACACAAAACTTCACTTGGTCAGTAATCGGAATAGGATACCCGCAAGAATTCCACCTAGGAGCGATGGCGGCAATAATGGGAGGCCACATAAGAGTGGGCATGGAAGACAACATTTATGTGGGTTACGACCCCGTGAAGAAGGAGCGTATACTTGCAAAGAGCAACGCTGAACTGGTTGCAAAGATGGTTAAGATAGTTAACGAATTGGGAAGAGATGTAGCTTCACCTGACGAAGCAAGGAAAATGTTGGGACTAAAGGGATTAGACAAGGTCAACTACTAAAGACAATATACGCTCCCCCTTTTTTATTGGTAAAAAAAGAGAGTTTAATTGTTTCGAAGAAAGCCACTGATTATAGTTCCCTTAGGGTTCCTTTTAGGTCTATTCGGGTTCTTATTACTTGGAGTTCTTCTTTTGTGGGTGGCTCTGTTTCTGGAACGTCATCTGGAATTATGAGTTGGAATCCAGTGTTGTTTTTAACCTCTTCGATCGATACTCCTGGGTGTACTGATTTTAGGCGCATTCTTTTGGTCTTTTCTTCGAAGTCCATTATACAGAGAGGTGTTAATACATATTTGGGGCCTCCTCCAGGTAGGCCTAGTTTTTTTCTGGAGTTTCCCCCGTCTCCCCAGCCTACGGCGGTTATGTATTCGCATTTGTCCACGAAAATCATTGGGTGGTGCCTCTCAGAGTAGATATAGTAGCGGCCCACGTAGGTTGTTATTGTTGATTGTCCAATGGCGCCTGGTCCTCGGAACATCAATTTTGGGTACTGTCCGCCAATGCCGAGCAGGTTTATGTTTCCATATTTGTCTATTTGGAGGCCTCCGAAGAAGCTGACATCATACCTTCTTATAGTATCCCAGAGGTGCTCATATTCTGGTACTTCTTCGCAGTATTTGAATCCAGAGTAGTCTGTGACGAATTCAAAACTTTCTATTTGTTTCACGTCTGAGAAGTTGGCGCGGTAAAACTGTAGCCAGCGCATGTTTGGTGCGTGTGTTAGGTGTGCGAGGAGTACGCCTGCTCTACACGCGGGTAGGTTGGCTCCTATTAGTACTGTTTCGCCGTCTTTGATTTCTCGGGAGATGAAAGCAGCTAGGAGCTCTCTTATTGAGTAATCTTTGTTTCTGCTCAATTTTTTTCACCTTCTACCATCTGTATAGAGAGAGGAGTTTCTTCATACCGATTACTTCAAGATACTCTTCGTGTGAATTTGGTTCAAGGATGTATTTTTTGAGGTACTGGTTGAAGGGCTCAGGGTTTCCCTTTGTGTAAGCCTTGGCCGCCTCCACGTACTCTTTGAGGTGTTCCCTGTCTAAATCGTAGAATCCATCGCTTGAGAAGGGGTGGGAACCATATGGGGTGGGCACCACCGCATCAACCCCGTAAATCTTTGTTAGGTGTGGGTTTCTCTTTATGTCTTCGTTAGAAACCACTTTTTCTACTTGAAAGACGCATTTTTTGGAGGCTCTCGCCATTAGAATGTCTGCGTAGGTGTTTCCCACGTACTGTATGTTGCCATATGGGTCGCTCCAGGATGCGTGAAGTATGGCTACGTCGAGTTCCAGTGCGGGGACAGCTAGCAATGTTTGTCCCTTTATGGGGTCTTGGAAGTATTTTAGATCGGGGTTAATGTCGGGCAGGCAGGTGCCAACGCCGCCTAGCCAGGGTAGGAAAGGTAGCCCCTCGGCCGCGGCTCTTAGTGCGGTGCATAGGATTGCTTCGTCGCACTCCCACATTTGAATGGTGCCGTCCACTACTGCTTTTCGGAAGAATGGACCTATGGGTGCGAGTGATTCTCCTCCCACGTAAGCAGTGGCCACCTTCTTTGCGACACCCGCTCCGATCATCAAGTCAATTTCTAGTCCCGCTGCGGGTGAGCCTACTACTGTCAGGTTTTTTACACCGTTCTTAATGATTTGGCGAATTATGGCCATGGGGTGATTTGCAGTTAGAAGGCCCCCGATGCCTACGGTCATACCGTCCTTTATCATTGAGGCTGCCTCTCTTACACTCATAATGACTTCTTTTCTGGTCATGATAACACCAGCTTCAGATGCTGTTAAAACCCGATATGTGGAATTAGCTTATAAATAAAAGCCCAAAAAATAAAGGATAAAACTAATTTTAGTTAACTCTGATCATTTGGGACGAAATTTACCGACCGACTTCCACAAATGTCCACCGATATGGCGGAAAAGTGAACCTGTCTGGGTAGCGACCTGAATTATTTTGGTTAATTGTATGGTGTTCGGCTAATCGCTAGTGCTATTTGTGGAAAGGTTTGCATAGGATTCAGAAGTTACTCATATGGTAAAGTTTTGGCGCATTATGTTTTTTGTTGTAGGGCGAGGACCGCCGCTTCTATTATTGTTTTTGTGAATTCTTCAAGTGTGAATCCTGTGTAGTCTATTTTGTTACTTTTGAAGGCTTCAACTATGGCGTTGCTTATGGCCTTCTCGTTTTCCGCTGATATTCCTTTGAGGGCGTTAACCACTTTTTCCAGACCGTCTGCTGGGGAGAGTAGAAAGTCGCCAGTTATGAGAATGTCTCTAATCTTTTTGGTCTTGTCTATGGCTACGCTGGCGTTGATAGTTCTTTCTGACTTGTATCTGAAGGTTGCAGCCCTCCAATCGTTGGGCAGTTTACTGTACCATCTACTCTTGGAAACGCTGGTAACTACATCTTCTGCGGTGAGTTTTTTGAAGCCCTCAGTAATCATTTCTTTTTCTTCCTCGGTGAAGTTTCCGGGTGCAAATTCCATTCCCAGTTTCTGTTTCACAATGGTTAGCAAGAGATTCTTTACTTCTTCTTCAGTAGGTGTTCTGGGTGCATCCTTTTCCATGCTACCCGCATACATGGTTACGTCGCGCAACAATTTGTCCTTCAGCTTCTCCTCTGGATAAACATAATAATCTGTGAAGAACTTAACGCTGGGGGTAAGCCGGTTGATGAAGGTTCCCACCACAACCCCTTTTCCCCAAATTAGGGAAGTGCTTCCACCCAACTTTTTGTCATCTTTTCGAATGTCGCCCGGATGACTATAGTAGGCGTCTAAAACACCCACCCTCATGAAGAGTTCTAGAACCACTTCGCCGGCCCAAATCCTCTCAGCCTCCTCCAAATTTGGAAACACGTCCGTGGTTGTCACCAGTACCGCCGCGATTTGGCCCTTTGGGGCATAGTAGGTGCCAGCTCCACTCTCCCTCCGCCCCACCAGCACACCGTCCCTTTTCACAGCCTTGTACCTAATCTCATCCAAGTCCTCATACTTACCCAGGCTCAGTGATTCTTTACCATGAGAAACAAATATAAGCGTGTCTGGAATCTTACCCGCATCACGCATCTTGGACAAAACATCAAAAGCCACAAGCAACTCTACACCAGACATATCAGAAACAATTAGTCTCCCCTTAGACTGAGTTCTAAACTTCTTCTCCCTTCTTTCCAACTGTTCCAACACAAAAAACACCTCCAACTCAAAGAATAAATCTATGTATTATAATCTCCAACCATCTTGGGGCTGTTAATCGTTGAAATTAGAGAAAACCTGTTTTTCTCCACTAAGGAATACATTTTCAGTGATAATCAACATATTTATAATTTTTGGAGCAAAGAGGGACAAAATGCAGCTTCTCCACATTTGTACCGAGCAAAACTAATCCGTTGCGTATAACCGGCCAAAATGTGGGTAGTAGGAGGAAGCGAAACTTACTGACAGGCCTCATATAAATAGTTTTTTTGTCGATAGTTTTATAAAGAAAACAAATCCAGAGAAACGAAATCCAGAGCATCGTAAATATGAAGTGAAGCGTTACCCCTTTAAATGTGAGGCGTTAGTGGCTACAGTGATTCCTCCACCAAAAAATCACACGCGAAAAATGGTGACCAAAATTCGTTAAGACGCTGCGAACAGTCTTTTGATTAAACCTTAGAGTGGAGGAAAACAAAGGCGGAAGACCCAAATAAGCATTCAAACAAAGAATGGATATTTCGTACTATTCTGGATTTAAACCAACTTGGGTGAAACCCTATTTTGAAAAATCAAAACGGGTAGGGTTTCCAGAGGCTGAATAAATTGAATTCCTTTGTAGAGGTTTAAATTATGGATAAAGAAGTAGCCATTGTGGGAGTAGCACAAACCAAGTATGAGGAAGAAAAGGCGGATTTACCCTACTCTGAACTAGTTTTCGAAGTCGTCAAAAAACTCCACGACGAGCTGGGAATAACTAAAGACGACGTGGGAAGCATAATAACTAGCTCCAACGATTTCAACGACGGAAGAACAATAGCCAGCATGGCCATTCAGGATGCTTTAGGAGCCGTGGGAAAATCGGAGTCCCGAGTATCGGGAGACGGAGCATTCGCCTATGTCTACGGAGTAATGAGAATACTAGAAGGAACATACGATACAGTGATGGTGGTTTCACACTGCAAGTGTTCCGAGTCAAACATTTACCTTGTAAACAATTCTATTTTTGAGCCCTACTACCAGAGATGGCTGGGACTAGACCAGGTCTCTTCGGCGGGATTAATGGCGAACATGTACTCACACAAGTATGGAATCACCCAAGAACAAGCGGCAAAAGTGGCAGTAAAAAACCGCAAAAACGCTCTAAACAATCCCTACGCACATCTACAAAAAGCAGTTACAGTCGACGAAGTCCTAAATTCCAAAATGATGGCCTACCCCCTCAAAGAACTAGATCTACCGCCACTCTCGGACGGAGCTGTAGCAATGCTCCTAACAAACAAAGAGAAAGCCAAAAAATATACAGACACACCAGTGTGGTTTAAGGGCCACGGCAATTGCACCGACGCCTACTACCTTGGACACCGCAACATGACCGACCTCATAGGACTAGAACTAGCAGCAAGAGAAGCCTACAAAATGGCGGGAATAAAAAACCCCATGAAGGAAATCGACGTAGCAGAAATCTATGAAGCGTTCACCTACCACGAACTAATGAATTATGAAGCCCTAGGACTATGCAAAAAAGGCGAGGGAGGAAAACTCATCGACAGCGGACAAACAGAAATGAACGGAACCCTCCCAGTAAACCCCTCAGGAGGCGTACTCTCAAGCAACCCCTCCATGGCCAACGGACTAGTTCGTGTAGCAGAAATCGCACTGCAACTAATGGGCAAAGCCGAAAAAAGACAGGTGAAAGACGCCAAAATTGGACTAGCCACAGGAATGAATGGAATCTGCTCCCAAGGAAACTGCGTAATCATATTAGAAGCATGAAAATGAGGAGATGAAAAATATGGTAAAACAAAAAGTAGCAATTGTGGCAACCGGCCAAACAAAACACAGAAGCCGAAGAAGAGACGTCAACATATCCGAAATGATTTATGAAGCAGTAAAAATGGCCCTAGATGAAGCCCAACTCACACCCAAAGACATAGACGCCGTCGTTATTGGAAACATGGACCACTTCGAAGGAATAAACTTCTCCGAAATGTGGACCGGAATAGAATCCGCACCTGGATACCTCAAACCCGTAGTAAAAGTAGCCACAGGGGGAACCACCGGAACCTCCCTAGCAGCATACGGATACTACGCAGTAGCCTCTGGAATGTATGACAAAGTACTAGTAGTGGGATGGGAAAAAATAAACGAAGGAGGAGCCACAACCGGAATAGTAACAGCCTTCGACGCCAGATGGGAAAGACCCGCCCTAGCCGGGGCACTAGGCCCCCTCGCTCTGATGGCTAGTATGTATATGTGGGAATTTGGAGTAACACCAGAACAAGCCGCAAAAGTAACAGTCAAAAACAGAAGAAACGCAGCAAATAATCCCTTCGCACACCTGCAACAACCCAACATGACAGTAGAAGAAGTGATGAACTCACCAGTAATATCGTGGCCCCTAAGACTCCATGATTGTTGCCCGCAGAGTGAGGGTGCTTGTGCGATTGTTTATGCGGGTGAGGGTGTGGCTAGGAAGATTAGTGATAATTTGGCGTGGGTTAAGGGTGTGGACACGGGGCACTATTATACTTATGGTGGCGATGATGTGATGCATAAGTATCCTGCGGCCAAGATTGCTTCTACCAGGCTTTACAAGAAGGTGGGTATTAGGAATCCGTTGAAGGATTTGGATGTGGCTGAGGTTTATGAGCCGAGTAGTTGGGCGGAGCTTATGTGGACTGAGGCTTTGGGTTTCTGTGAGTATGGTCAGGGTGGTAAGTTGTTGGATGAGGGTGTTACTGAGATGGGTGGTGAGTTGCCAGTGAATCCTTCGGGCGGTGTTATTGCGACGAATCCTATTGGTGCTACGGCGCTTATTCGTGTGGCTGAGGCTGCGATTCAGGTTAGGGGCCTGGGTGGTAAGCGTCAGGTTCCTGATGTGGAGTTGGCGTTGGCTCATGGTTTCGGTGGTAGTGTTTGGGCGGATCTTATGATTTTGGGTAAGGAGCCTTGATTTGAGGTGATTTTATGAGTGAGAAGAAGGAAGAGCCTTTTACTATAAATTGGCTTACTGATTTGCCTTATCGTTATGCTTTGGGACCCGTTGCATCGAAGTTCTTTAGGGTGCTTAAGGAGTCTGGTAAGTTACTGGCGATTAAGTGTAGGAAGTGTGGGAAGGTGTTGTTCCCTCCGAGGTCTGTGTGTGCGGACTGTTTGGTGGAGATGACTGTGGATGATATGGTTGAATTGAGTGGTGAGGGTTCGCTGGATGGTTTTACTGTGGTTAATTATCCTTTTGTGGATCCTAATACTGGTGAGACGAGGCCTTTTCCGTATGGTTATGGTGCGATTAAGTTGAAGGGTACAGATACTTGGATGCTGCATTTTGTCGATGAGACGGATCCTGGGAAGATTAAGCCGGGTATGCTGGTGAAGGCGGTGATTAAGCCTAAGAATGAGCGGAAAGGTACTTTAGAGGATATACCCTACTTTAGAGCGGTTGAGAAGAAGTGAGATTTCAATCTGTGGAGGTTTTGTTGTGAGTGAGGATAAGTATTTTCATGGTAGGATTAGGGTGCCTTATAGGCATGTTGCTGGTGCTTATGCTGGTCGGTTTATTCAGGAGATTGGCAATAATAAGAGGATTATGGGTGTGAAGTGTTCCAGATGTGGTAAAGTGTATGTTCCTCCTAGGATGGTTTGTTTTGCGTGTTTTGAGAAAATGAAGGAATGGGTCGAAGTTGGCAAGCAAGGTACGGTTAAGGGATTTACGGTGGTTAACTATTCGACGCCAGTTATGCCGTTGAAGCCCCCCTTTGCTTATGGGATTATTGAGTTAGATGGTTCAAATACTGGTTTTGTGCACATCATTAAGGAGGGTGACCCCAAGAAGCTGAAGGTTGGCATGCGGGTTGAGGCTGTTTTCAAGAGCAACCCAGAGGGCAACATTTTGGACATTGAATACTTCAAACCAGTATAGTATGCTTCCCCTTTTTCATTTTTTATTTAGATTTTTTGTTTTAGGGATTGTTTCCCAATTATGTTTGTTTGACGCTCTCTGCGACCAAAAATAGGGGGATTTTTTCGCCAGCAATTAGGTGTAATTTGATTCTCTTCTGAGTAGGGTAGTTTTTTCATTTTTAGGCGATTGTTTTCCACACGAATCTTTGACTCCCAAGAATTAGCAATAGTACTGCTAACAGTATTGGGCTAATTGGGAACAAGGGTGTGATGAATTGTAGAGTTCCTGTTAGCATAAGTAGGAGTATTACTATTACTGCAAGGAGCGAGAATTGGGCTGCTGTTAGTGTGTAGACAGCTAGTTTTTCTTTGGGGGTTCCGTTTCTTAATATTTCGCGCATTCTCTTTTTGGCTTCTCCATAGGTTTTGTAGCGGTTTGAGGACGGTAGTCTCCAAGTTCTGAGCGTGAATAGTAGGTCTCGAAATTCAGCCTCTTTTAAGAGTCTCAAAAGGACCCAGTTGTGTAAATCAATTATTATTAAGGAGAGTGCAAGGGTGAAGATTAGAAGTAGTAGCGTCATTTCGGTTATTGTGTTAATTTTGAATAGTGTGATTCGGTTGGAGAGGTACGCGATTCTCACGGTGAAGGTGGTGGCTTCAAGATCCCATGGTCCGAAGAGGTTCTGGTAGTATGAGGGTGCGCTGGAAAAGAGGAGAAGCAATTCCAGGGGTATACTAAAAACAGTGGAGAGCGAGAGCCAAGTGTAGGTGAGAAAGAGGATTGCTCAAGGAATCCATGATAGAAATCCTATCATTACCATTCGTTTGAACGCATTATTTACCTCTAATTCCTCTTCTAGAAACATTTGATTAGCTCTCCTAGACGCACGCTATTTTTATTCTTCTTTGAGTATAAAAAGTTATTTTGGGTTTGAATGAGACTGGTTTTAGAAAATTTTATAACAATGTTTTAACCTAGATTTAGGTTAATGTGTTTCCATAAGACTACTAAAAAGGGTAGGAGTAGAGTGTTTTGGTTTCTAAAGGAGAAGAGATGCTAAGAGAAGATATTGAGAGGGTTCAGGAGCAGAGACTGCAGAGAGAAGTGAAGTACGCTTATAATTATTCTGAGTTTTACAGGAAAAAATTCGCTGATGCTGGGTTGAAACCTGATGACGTAAAGAGTTTGGATGATTTGTCGAGGATTCCTGTTACCTCCAAGGAGGAGGTTCTATCCAAGTTTAGTGACAGTGATCCTTTTAGTGGTCGGCTTTGTGTTCCCGTAGATAAGTTGTGGTATATAATTTTACCTCATGAAGCCACGTTGTCTGGCAGACCACTCTACACTGCATATACTTATAATGATCGCCGGGTTCTTCTGGAACAGTTGACGCGGTTCTTCCGAATGCTTGGTGTTGGAGCTAAGGATTTAGTTATGACTTCTGGTCAATCTTGGGAGCTTACCCCAAGAGTTCTGGAGAGCGCATTCACTATTCAAGAAACGGTTCAGGATAGGTTAGGGTTCATCAACATGCCTTTGGAGGCTTCCCTAGTTTTTATTGATATGCCTAGAGCCATTTATCTCGGGGAGCAACTTAAACCGAGAATTTTTTTCACCCTAGTATCATACTTTGATCAGGTCACTCAGGGGATAAAGAGTCAAAAAAAGGTGCCTAAGGATGTTTTTCAGCCGGAAATAATTGTTCTAAGAGAGTTGATGGATGATATGCGGCTTACAGATGAAAAGCAAAAGGAGTACAAAAGTGAGTGGGGTAGTGAGTTTTATAGAATGTTGGACGTACAGGATACTGCTTTTCTTGCCATGGAGTGCCCTGAGCACAATGGACTACACGCATGGGAGGACATGTTCATCATAGAGGCATTGAGTAATGGAGAACCAGTGGCTGAGGGTAAGAGAGGAAAGTTGACAATAACTAATCTCTGGTCAGAGGCTACACCAGCGATAAGGTGGCAAACAGATTACGAAGTGACTTTGGACAAAAAGCGCTGCAAGTGTGGAGGAAACCATCTGAGAATTAAGCTATGAAAAAAGGGTTTAGAGTGGATGTTTATGGTAGATTGGAGAAAATACTGGAACGAGCCAATTGAGACTATATCCAGAAAGGATCTAATGGAACTGCAATTTAAAAGGTTAAAGAAGCAGTTAAACAACATTTATCATAACTCCTCATATTATAGGGGAGTGATGAGAGAAAGTGGGATTTCGCCAGATGATATAAAGTCATTAGGAGATTTTACTAAATTTCCAGTTACCTACAAGGATTCAGTGAGAGAATTGATAAATGCGGGTGACCCCTTCGGCGGCCTATTATGCGTTCCATTTGAAGACATAAAATCTATTTATTCCACAACGGGCACTACAGGAATACCTTCAATACATGCTCAGACCAAAGAGGATCAAGAGTACAGCGCAGAGCAAACTGCTAGGCTAACTTGGATGCAGGGATTTAGGCCAGGAGATGTCCTTTTTTGGCCCCCCGTGAGATGGAACGGGTTCATCTTCGGCGTCACCCCGGGACTAGAAAGAATAGGGGTAGTATCAATCACAAATATTTTGTATCCTTTACCCAACTATGCAGACAAAATGGTCTACGCTCTTAAACACCTTCGCCCTGACGTAATGGCAGTACCAATAGTGATATTTGACGGGTTTCTAGAATCCTGCAAAAGACTTGGGGAAAAACCCGCTGAAATATGTGAAAGCTTGAGAGCAATTTCAATTGGTTATGGAGATGTTTTAACAAATAGCTATCGGCAAAAGTTAATAAAGGAGGCGAGGCTAGAGCCGGAGAAGATTTTTAGTGGCGGTGGGGCAGCGGATACCATGATTCATTTGGCGGAGTGTGAAGTACGTGAGGGCACTCATATTTGCGAGGATCTTTATTTGGCTGAGATTCTAGATCTGGATACCAAGGAGCCTGTGGGGGAAAATGAAAGGGGCGAATTGATTCTATCGAATCTTTATATGAGAGGCACCCCACTTATAAGGTGGGGTAGTGAGGATATTTCCACCTTCAGTAGGGAAACTTGTAAGTGTGGTAGGACTCATGGTAGAGCAACTTGGATTGGTCGAACAGGTTTCCAGCTTAATGTTATGGGTAAATGGATTCTTCCTTTGGATGTTGATGATCTGTTTATAGATGTGCCGGAGGCTGCGGGTACTCCCTTTACACTTTTCAAGTATAAGAAGGGCGTGATGGAGAAGCTGAAGATGAAGATGGTTTACGATGGAAGCAAAGGTTTAACCAAAGAGGAGTTCAGAGCGAAGGTTTCTGGAATTATTAAGGAGAAACTGGGTGTTGAAACCGATATTGAAATAGTGGATTCCATAGACGATTTGCCCAAAATTGCCCACAAATATAAAAGAGTTGAAGATCTCACCAAAGAAAGTTAAAATGAAGGCTTAACCCCTATTTTTTTAACTTATTTTTGCCACAGTTGAGGCCCACTAGAATATGTGTGTGTTTGAATGGTTCAATGCGGTTTTTCCAGGGTGTTTGGGGCGGGGAGCATATTGTTCAAAATGAAATCTTTTTAAATGTGCTATGGGTAAATTATACTTAGACAACAACGCTGATGGGGTTGTTTAGATAATGTTTGGCAAAAAGGATAAAGAGAAGACGACCGCTGAGAAGATTCGAGGAGAAGTGAAGAAGCAGTCTACCAGAAATCTTTCAGAGAAAGTTGCCTATCTGGTTCCCGGTTATCATGGATACAAGGCGAAGGAAATACGTAGAGAAGCGGATAAGGCTCTACGCACCTACATTTACAAGCAGCTTAAGGACTGTAAGAAGGACCTGAATCTTGTGCAGGAGATGCTTGTGGACTACAATGTTGAGAATACTTGGGAGCAGATGGATCGGCTTATGGCTTTGGTGGACAGGGTAGCTGAGAGAATAAATCATGCGGATTATGGTTATAGCGGCTTTTTTGATTCAACAAAAATTAGGGAGCCGGAACTTGACAGAATGTATGAATTTGACGCAATGATACTGGATGATATTGATGCTTTTCGGGGAGAAATAAAATCCCTTAAAGAGGAGCTGGAATCAGGCAATTTCGATAATTCTTTTCAGCGTGTCTTTTCACTTAGAAGAACGCTTGACGATATTGACAAAAAATTTGGAGATAGAAGAAGCTATATGCTAGAATTCGTATAGAAGAATTAGAGGTGAATATTTGTGCCAGACTTAATTGAATGGACTGGAGCAGGACCAAAAGACATTGTTTGGAAATATCCAAATAACAGACTTTCTTGGGGTTCCACGCTTATTGTACACGAACACCAGGTTGCTGTGTTTTATAGAGACGGAAAGGCCTATGATGTTTTTGGTCCGGGGAGACATGTCTTGAGCACCCAAAATCTTCCTGGTCTCTCAAAACTATACAGTACTATGAGAGGATTTAAGAAATCAGAGTTTACTTCAGATATTGTTTTTGTTTCCACTTCGCAGTTCCAAGGAAAATTTGGCGGAAGAGGCCAAACCCAAGAACTTGCGCCACTAATGTTTCATGGCGCATACTGGTTCAAGGTTGAGGATCCCAAGCTATTCGTGGTAGAAGTTGTAGGGAACTCAAAGGCATTTACAACCGACGCGGTTAACGAGTTTATTCGAGGTTTTATAGTAGAAAAACTCATTGACACATTGGCGGGCTTCACGCTTCGGGATGTTTTCACCCAACTCGATGAGAGTAGCATGAAGGTAAAGACCAAAATCAAAGAACAGTTCGATAGAATCGGAATAGACCTAATTGACCTCAAATTTGAGGGAATGGATACTTCACCCGAATATAGGGAGAGGCTATTCTGGCTTCAAACAGGACAGGTACACGCTGACCGCATAGCCACCCTAGAAACAACCAAGAGCGCCGCGGAATCGCTAGGAAAAGGAGGCGGAGCCGCAGCAGCAGGGACAGGAATGGTAATAATACCCCAACTTCTTCAGCAACCCACTGGACCTCAGGTTGCAGTGACAACTTGTCCAAAGTGTGGTGCACAAATTCCTGCCAATGCGCGTTTCTGTAATAACTGTGGAGTTCAGCTGGGACGCGGGAAAACATGCCCCAAATGTAATGCTCAAGTACCAGCGGGAAGCCGCTTCTGTCCAGAATGCGGAACCAAGATTTAAAAAGTCAGTCTTCCCCTTTTTTGGTATCCTAAACTATTTTTATTTTTGAAAACCTGAATAAGCTTGAATCTATTCTGGGAAACCACATAATTAGAATTGTTGGGTTTCAATGTTTATATGATTTTTCCGAAATAACTTGAATCGTGAGAATTAGGTGAATCTTTGTAGAGTTGGCTACTTTTGGTGAGTAGTATAGAAAAAGGGGAGATGAGGATTGAGAATGTGTCTTTTTTAACCTTAGATTAGTAGTAGTATTAGGTATTGTTGTACCATTGTGGTTGCCTGTATTAGGAAATATTGGAGAAACAGTAGTCCGGCGATTAGGAGTAGTATGACTCCGTTTATTAGGTAGTAGGCCTGTGACTGTTTCGAGTCGAGTGTTTTTCTTAATGCGTATTTTTCTTGTTTTGTCTTCTTTTTCTTTTCTCCTTTTGGCAGGGATACTGTCCACCAGAAATGAACAAGCGCCGTTCCCTGCAGTCTTCTGAATAGCTCCTGACCAGTCATTCCCGAGACGTAGAAGTCGGCAAGCTCATGTCCAGCCGTTAGGGAACCCCTTTTACTGTGGAGCTCTGCTTCTTTGATTGGGGGGAAGTAATCTAAAAATAGGTGTGAAGCAGCGCCCAGTGCGAACACGGACATTCCGAGTAGAAGAACGGTGTTAACCGCAGGATTAAATAGCAGCGTTTGAATGGGGTTGCCCACGTTAATTACGGTGAACACCATTACAATTGCGGAAAAAATTGCGGGTATTATGCAGGAATGGGTTAGCCAGTCCCTGTGTTGCATCCACATTACGGCTTTATCATAGTCTGCAATTTCAGAACCAACCAGCACCAGTAATAAGGCCACAACCAGATATATGGGGTCTGCAGAGGATAGTGTACGGGGAAAAGGAATGGGGAACCATGTAGGAAGGCCTGTTACTCCAAATAGGCTTGCCGGAAGGTAAATAGGTATGCTTAGAAGCCAGTAGTAGTATGCTATTGAGAATGCGATGTAAACTATAATTCCCGCCGTCAAGTGGTATTTTCTTGCCGCCATTTTTTGTTTCCTTCCCAACTATTTTTTTAAAACAATATTTGAATAATAGTTTTATGTGCCAGTTGATATATAAGAATTTCTAAATCAGATTTATTTGAATAAAAATTGTGGGCGGGAGACACAATTTAATTTTGATGAATGGAAATTTGGACGCGCATAATTTTTTAGTAAGTAATTTAACTTATTTAGAGTGAAGCAGAGGTAAGCTGTGAAATTTGCATAAAATGGGACGTGTGTTAGTGAGCGTTAATGGAGGATTCGAAATGCATTTTTTAACTAAAGTTGTTACTCAAAAAATTGATGATGCGGTTCATAGAAGGTTTATAAAGTTCTCTGTAGGGGAATTTGAAGGACCAGCAATTAGTGTAAGCGTTAAAAAGGACAGCATCAGATTTAGGGCTGCTTTCGACTACCAAGACTTTGTTTTAGAATTCATCATAAATAGGGTTCCCAATGTAGAGTGTAGCGTGAGGGGTAATATTTTTTCAAACCAAGACTTTTCAAGTGAGCTGGAAAAACTCGGAGTAAAGATGAAGAAATCAGGAGCCAACTATAAAGCGAAGATAAATACTAGTGTTCCTTCCGAAAAATTAAGAGAGGTATATAAAAGTATTGGTGATAAATCCACATTTCTCATAAGTATAAAACCCAATTCTGGTTCTTGGAATTTGGTTATGGGCACAAACTTTCCCAAGCCTTTGGCAGAGGTTAAGGATCCCACCAGTTTCTGTAAGGGAAGGATCGAAGCCAACGCGGAGGTTTTACAATCTCTTGTGGATGAGCTTGCCCCCGATTTTAGGGACGTGATTCCTTTGCCCTTTAAATCTTTAAACCTGTTTAATACTTATCGCATTAGTGAAATCATGTTTCCAGAGAATAAGGAAAAGCTGACACCTGCAGAAATAAGGGTGCAATCAAAGAGAAAAGGCGTGCTTTCCAGAACCTTAGAGGTAGACGAGCAAAAGTTTAAGAGAGAAATTGAATTTTTGGCCTAGTAATCTCATTTATTTCAGTGAGAACTGTTTTTTGTATATTGATTCCAAGTTTTTAATGCCAGAACCTATATTTGATTTTATTTCTTTTGTTATTTCTATCAGTTTTTCCTCCATATCCTGGAAGGATTCATACTTGCTTATAATCAGCACTACACTTCTTTTCATATCTCCGAAGTTCAAAAGTTGGCTTAGCACCTTTTTGTCTGATACCTGTAAACTTACTAATTCGTTTGAACTGCTGAGATCGCCCACAAAGTGCATACTAAAAATTTGGTTAGCGAAGTTGGGCGTTAATGACATATTTTTCGGAAACAAGGCTTCAACCGTTGCTCCGAGCTCACGATCCCATTTTAAAACAGCCAGTCCGAGAGGAATACGGTCCACCCCACTTGCCAAAATCACTAATAGCATTTAATTTCTGATTTTTTTTCTCTCTAAAAGTTTGTTTTCTGTAAAGTTTTTTTCAACCAACTACTTTATTGAGCGGGTTCAATCATATATACATAAATAAAATATTTTTTGGTAAAAATAACTCTTTTGGAACCTTTTTCAAAGCGTTGTAGATTTATCGGGCTACGTTTCCCTCATAAAGCTCTAAATCGCGAAAGAAGCTTTATAAACGCCCCTTTTTTGATACATACCGATCGATTCCACGTTACCTACATTTTGCTAGAATAAATTAATAAATCTATTATTTTATTTAGTAACTTATACAAGTGTCTATACCTTCTAGGACTTAAGGGAAAGCTGCAAGCTCGGAAAAAAGAAGCAGAGTCTATAAGAGGTTATATAAGTGATGGAGGCCTTTTCTATTGGTTGTTTACAGTATCTATATTAAGGACCGCACGGGAAAGACCCTATTTTCCAAAAGTTTCTCTAACCCATCTATTCCGGGAAGCGTATTTCCGAGCCTTATGACCGCAGCTTTGACCCTATTCACTAAAAACCGTGAAAAGTCTTTCCAGATAGTTCTCTCCAACATCAAGTTTACAATAGAGGAGTTTAATAGAATTATTTTTATTGCGGCTACCGACACCAAGACGGAGTTTAGAAAAGAACTGTTAAACATTGGAACCGCCTTCATCAAGACCTTTGAGGGCAAATTTTTTCTCCTAGGAGATTTACTGAGTGGAATTAGCACGCCGGAGATAGAAGAGTTCGGGTACGTCATCGATGAAGAAATTGCAAAAAGTGAGAGGGAGGAAAAACTTAGGAGGAAACCTAAAAGAATTTTGGAAATCTCCAGATTATTAGCTCCAAGAGCCTACGAGAGGAATGAGATACTAAAAAAATTCGGCAAAGAGGGAATTGACGTACTACTAATTTCCGAAGGAAACTATAGAATAAAACAGATCGCAAAAATTCTAGAAGTAGACCAAAGCCTCGTAGAAAAAATAATTAACTTTGCACATTCCCATAACTGGTTAACATTCGTGCCTGAATAGAAATCCTAAATTTTTAACACACCACACTTTGCGGTGATTAAGTTAGGAATTCCTTCAACAGGTTCAATGCATTTAGGGGAAAAGTTTTATATCTGACTCGTATAATTGTTCTTCCGCAATTGTTTTTTGAGGTGGATTGAGACTTGGAAACATAGTCGTAATGAAATTCGGTGGGAGTTGTTTAAAAGACTCTGCGTCATTCCATCGAATTTCGCAAATTTTGAAAGATTATTCCAAAAACGAGTTAGTGCTGGTTTCTTCTGCCCTCTATGGAGTCACCAATAGCCTCATAGATTTATCCAAAAAGGCAGAAAGCCACAGCCCAAATGTAGAGAATGAATTCAAGTTGTTAAGTGATAAGCATACATCACTAATTGATAATATTCTTAAGGGCGAAGCTAGGGAGAAGGCTTCTTTGGAAGTTCAGAGAGAACTGGTTGAACTGAAAACTGTTCTGAAGGACATTTGGGATTTTGGTTTAAAACCTCAAAAGCTGGATTTGGTTTCCAGTTTCGGTGAAAGACTTTCCACAATTATTCTCCACAGATACTTGGAGGCAAAGGGTTTCAGGTCGGTTTACGTAAGCTCCTATGACTTGATTTATACCACAAGCGAAGCTCAAAACGCACTCCCCATCCTTGAGAAAACTGAACAAAAGGTGAAGGAGATTATACTCCCACTCTTGTCTGAGGGAAAAATACCTGTGGTAACCGGATTCTTTGGCAGAGACAAACAGGGTAACGTGACCCTTCTGGGTAGGGGTGGAAGCGACTTCACCGCAACTATACTAGCATACAGCCTTAAGAATGAGAACAACGATGTGAAGGTTGTACTCTGGAAGGATGTAGATGGTTTACTCACGGCTAATCCCAAATTAGAACCCAGGGCGCATATCATAAGAGATATATCATATGCTGAGGCGAAAGAACTGGCTTTCTTTGGAGCCAAGCTGCTTCACCCCCTATGTGTGTTTCCCGTTGAGAAAAAGGGTATCGCAATAGAAATTCGAAACTTTGACAATCCAAATCCAGACAGATACACCAGAATATCTAAGGGCATAAAAACAAAGGAGAGCGTGGTCAAGGCAATAGCGGAAATGAAGAATGTCAACATGATAACAGTGGAAGGAGAAGCTATGGTTTCGAGGCCAGGAACCGCCGCAAAGCTATTCGACCTGATGGGTAAAAACAATGTTAACATAATAATGATATCCCAATCATCATCCGAAAATAACATAACATTTCTTGTTAGCGATGAGGATAAAAACAAAGCGATTAAGGCGCTAAATTGGTCACCCTTCTTCGGAAAAGAGTGGGTTAATGTAGAAATGGAAGACGATGTAAGCCTAATAAGCGTTATAGGGGCAGGGATGAAAAACACTTATGGAGTTGCGGGAAGAATCTGTTCAGCCTTAGGAAGAGCCAAAGTAAACATAAGAGCCATCGCCCAAGGTAGTAGCGAGCTTAACATCTCCCTAGTAATATCAAGAAACGACCTTGAGAAAGCCGTTCGGGCCATCCACCAAGAGTTTAACCTACACGAAGACGAAGAAAAATGAACTCAAAAAACAAACGAAATAAAAAATATTACCAATCATTGAAACATCACAATTTTTCAAAACTTAAACAGGGAGTGAGGAAGAACAAACCCTAAAATAATTGAACCTAATAGTTGATACGTTTTTCATGGAGGAGTTGCTTTATGAGAATGATACTGGAAATAGAGCTAGCCGATGAGCCTGGACAGCTAATTAAAGCTTTGGAGCCCATCTCAAAATTTGGGGGAAACATTAGAGAAATAGCGCATCTAAGGGACCAGAAAAAGGGGAATAAGTTGCCGGTATCGATAACCTTTGACCTCGACAGACAAGAAGACCTAGATAAAATTACTCATGCCATAAAGAATCAAAACGTTCTAATTATAAACGCGGGACCGGTAAAGAGCATATGCAAAAGGACAGTAATACTTGTGGGTCACGTTTTTGCCACAAATATCAAGGATACAATAGACAGAATTTTGGAGAAAAAAGTCGTTGTAAAGGAAGTCACGGCCCGTATAAAGCGTCCAGAAGAAGTTTCAACAGTAAAGTTCCAATTAGAGGCGGAGACCGAGGAGAAACTGGATGAAATAATTGAAATCCTCAGAGGAGTGGGAGCGGAAAAAGATCTATTCGTTGTATGGAGTTGAACCTAATTGAAGATGGCACTTGTAGGATTTGGAAATGTGGGCAAAGCAGTAGTCCAAGTTATGCTGGAGAAAAGAGAAGTTCTCCAGAGAATCGGTTTTAATCCAGAAGTTGTAGCCATACTGGAAAAGGACGGAAGCTGGATTGATGATAAGGGATTAAAACTCCAAGAAATTCTTTCCCTGGGGAAATCTTCTCCAGCTTGGAAAAGTAACACTGTCTCCAAGGAGATTATTCCAGAGCTTGACTGTGAACTGATAGTGGAAATGACTGTAACAAACATTGAAAATGGAGAGCCCGGATTAACCCACATCAAGGAAGCGCTTAACAGTGGTAAGGATGTGGTTACTTCAAATAAGGGGCCCCTGGTTCTGGCCTTCCCCGAGTTAATGGATATAGCAGAAAAAAAGCACAGAATCTTGCTCTATGAGGCCACTGTTGGAGGAGCTATACCCCTCTTCCATGTGGCGAGGGAAGCCCTCCTTGTAAACGAGATAATATCCATTACTGGGATTTTAAACGGGACCTCTAACTACATTCTCACAAAGATGACCGAGGAGAGGATTTCGTTTAACGCAGCTCTCAGAGAAGCTCAAGAGAAAGGTTACGCAGAAGCGGATCCCACCTATGATATTGAAGGAATAGACGCCGCAGCCAAACTGGTGATTCTAGCCAACGGCATACTCAAAATGAAGAGAAGGTTTAATGAAGTTCAAATACAGGGTATAACTAAGGTCACACCAGAGATGATTGAACTAGCGATGGAGGATGGATACCTAGTTAAGCACATAGGATATGTAGATAGGAATAGAATAGAAGTTATGCCCCGCCTCATCCCACAGGGTTCACCACTGGCTGTTGGAGGCACTCTAAACGTTATCTCTTTTCACACCGATGTAGCCGAGGACATCACTCTCATCGGCAGAGGCGCGGGTCCAAGAGAGACCTCCAGCGCAATCTTGGGAGATATTCTCTACATTAATAAGATTAGGAAAAGTGAAAGGTAAAAGGTCGGAACATTAATGGATTCAGATTCATGGTTGGAGTGCATAAATTGCCGCACAAAATATGACGCCAAAAAAATAATCTACACTTGTGAAAAATGTGGACATCTTCTAGACGTGAAGTATGGGAACCTAGAAAAGGCTCTAGACGGTGACTGGAAGAAGAGACCCATCTCAGTTTGGAAGTATTCTCCCTTCTTGCCAAAACTGAAGCAAGTTATAAGCCTGAATGAGGGAAAAACCAATCTCTACCACTGTACTAACCTGTCGGATAAATTGGGGATAAATAACCTGTGGGTCAAGAATGAAGGGGAAAACCCTACGGGAAGCTTTAAAGATAGGGGGATGACCGTGGGTGTTTCTGTGGCCAAAAGTTTGGGGAGCAGAGTAGTAGCGTGCGCCTCCACTGGTAATACATCAGCATCATTGGCAGCCTATGCCTCTAAAGCCAAAATGGCCTGCGTGGTTTTCATACCCTCTGGAAAAATTGCCTTGGGAAAACTAGCCCAAGCAATGATGTACGGCGCCTTTGTTCTAGCTATTAAGGGTAACTTTGACGAAGCTTTGGAATTGGTTCAGAAGTCATGTGAAAGGTTCCATATGTATTTACTCAACAGTCTAAACCCCTACCGCCTCGAAGGGCAAAAAACAATCGGATACGAAATAGTTGACCAGCTAAACTGGGAAGTACCTGATACAATTATTCTCCCCATAGGAAATGCGGGAAACATAAGCGCAATTTATAAGGGTTTACTTGAATGGAAGGAAATCGGGTTAATAGAAAAAATTCCCAGAATGATAGGGATACAGGCTGAGGGTGCAGCACCAATTGCTGAGGCTTACAAGAAGGGAGAAAAAACAGTTACATTTGTGGAAAAGCCGGAAACCATAGCGACGGCAATCAGGATAGGGAAGCCCGTAAACTGGGAAAAAGCACTCAGAGCAATATACGGAACAAAGGGCCTCGCTGAGACCGTAAGTGACTATGAAATTCTAGAAGCCCAAAAGATGCTGGCAAGAACAGAGGGAATATTTGTGGAACCCGCCTCCGCATCCTCAATAGCGGGCTTAAAGAAACTAATCGATAATAAAGTGATCGACAGAGACGAAAGAGTAGTTTGCATAACAACTGGGCATGGATTAAAAGATCCAGACACAGCAATTAAATCCTGCGAGGAAGTAATACAGGTCCAAGCAGACATCACAGATATTGAAAAGACGCTAAATAAAATTTTGGCGG
>CAZECW010000140.1:0-54134 GCA_964510585.1 uncultured archaeon
AACCGATATTTCGCAGATTCTGCGAAGCTATTTGGGCGATTGTGATTTTTCCGTGTGGTTTTGGGTGTATGGTTGCGCTTTTCTATCAGCCCCCACCCTCATTTTCTCAAAAAATGGAATGATGGTGATAAACGCTTTGCAACTCCACTAAAGAATTCCCAAATCTGCGAAAAATGGGTTTAAACAAGATGCTAAGGATGTATGTCCCTTACGTTAAAGTTTTTTTAAACGGAATATTTTTATAGGTCTCTGTGAAACGTGTAATTGTAAAAAGAAACTTATGTTTTCTTGGTTATTGTTTAAAGTCTTTTGTTATAGGAAAAATTTGCAAAAGATTTTGAAACAAGTTGTTTCTCTTTTGCACAATAATTGTCAGAGAAACAGCAATTTGCAATTAGAACATGATAGAGATTAGTTAAACTTAAACGAACGAAATGTGTTACGGAGGTTACTTTAATGGAAATTCAGTTTTTAGGAGGATGCCAGTCTGTCGGTGGTTCTGGTATTTTCATATCCGTTGATGGTTGCGGTATTTTGGCGGATTATGGAATTTATATGAATCGCCGCAACCAAGCGAAGCTTCCTCTAGAGCCACCAGAAGAAGTCGATGCTGCTTTTATGACTCATGCGCATTTGGATCATTCTGGTGGTTTTCCCTATTTGTATACTTCTGATAATTTTCCGCTTTATTTGACAAGGCCCACTTATGATTTTGTGGATATCCTTTATGATGATATGTTTAAATTGGAGAGGTTACCATTCGGTAAAGAGGCCAAGACTAAAGCGTTAAAGAATTGTGTTTTTGTGAATTATAATCAGAAGATATCTCTAAATCATGATTGTAAAGTAACTTTTTTGAATGCCGGCCATATTCCAGGAAGTTACTCTCTTTTAATTGAGGCAGAAGGAAAAAGGCTACTTTATACATCTGATTTTAATACTATTAAAACCCAATTGCTAGAGGGGGCAAAATTTGAACAGTTAAAAGTTGATGCATTAATATTGGAAAGCACTTATGCATTAGAAACCCATCCGAACCGGATGAATACGGAAAAACAGTTTATAAAGACGGTAAATGAAATTTTGAGAAATGGTGGAACTGTTTTAGTACCTGCATTTGCAGTAGCGCGATCCCAAGAAATATTGTGTCTTCTTAACAGTAATAATGTGGAGTGCCCCATCACATTGGATGGTTTGGCTAGGAGTGCAAGTATGGTAATAAGCCGGCATCCAGATTTTGTTAGGGATTATGAACTCCTGCTAAAATCCCTCAGCTCCTGCAGATGGGTGAAGAAAGACGCTGACAGAATCAAAGCAGTTTCCACCTCAGGAATTATTGTGACCACCGCAGGTATGATGAGAGGCGGCCCAGTAAGTCACTATATGAGCATATTGGCCGAAGAGCCAGATAGCGCAGTTCTCCTAGTAAGTTTTCAAATTCCCGGAACACCGGGTAGAATATTACTAGATACGGGGCAATACGCTACGGAAGATGGGATGAGCAAAGTGAACGCTCAAATTAAATTCTTCAACTTTTCCTCACATTCAGATAGACCTCAACTAATTCATACTATTGAGTCACTAAAGAGGAATTCTGAAACCACCGTCTTCCTAGTTCATGGTGAGAAGAGAGTATGTACCACATTTAAAGAAGATGTGGAAAAAGAATTTGGACTAGAAACCTTCTGCCCTATCAACGGAGAAACATTCATAATATAAAAAAGGGTTCAAAAGCTTCCATTTTGGCGAAAGAGTTCCCTATAATTTGGAAGCCTAAAAGGGTTGACTACTTCAAAGAACTCTCCTATTAAGACCATTATATCTACCCCTACATCTGTATTTTTTAGCTGACCACAGACAAACCAGCCCAGAACGCAAAATAGGACTTAGTAGAAGCCCTTAAGGGATTGAAAAGTGTATAAAGGGGTATCACTCCACGTTGAGAAGATATGTTCCCACTTCGTCTGTTCTTGGGGGGTAAACCTTCCCATGAAATTTAGAGAGCTTAAGTTACGAAAATTAACGCTAGGTCGGGACAGATACCACAAAGAACATATTAGCTAAGTATGCTTAGCCGAAAACTAATTTTTGGTATGTTTAGTAATTTTTGTTTACAGTATTATTCTAAAAATGATAATTGTTTTATTTGATTTTAATGGAGAGAAGGGCTTTTGAAATCTCTTCTGAGAAGTATATAACTATAGGGGATTATTAAAATTAGAAGTGTTATTGGAATTAGCGAGGTCTTATTTTCCTTGCTTCTCTCTCCGTTTCTCTTAGCATTAGTATGTCTCCCTTTCTCACAGGTCCCTTAACGTTACGTGTGAGGATACGTCCCTTATCGCGTCCTTCAAGAATACGTACCTTTACTTGTATTATTTCTCCAGTTACACCTGTACGGGCGATGACACTTATTACTTCTGAGGGAATAGATACATCTTCGGTGCTCATAATTATCATACTCCAAAATTTCCATTACACAAGGTATGCCTAAACCTTTAAAACTTTTTCTTAATAAATACATTTCACTATCTTTTAAAATAGTATTAGATTCTAATAATATAATTTGACTGGGGAACAATTTTTTTGAGGGGATAGTTTGTTTACTACTAAACTAATAGTAAAAGACATAATTTCAGTCTGGTGCAACATACCATCATTCTTGTTAGTTTAGAAAAAGTGTCTAAAATTCTAGTCTATCGGTAATTGTAATTTTCACTAGAAATTTTTGCGAATACGTCTGAGAGATGGGAAGTATTGAATATAGAAAGATTCTTATATTTTGACAGGTAAGGGGATTCGAATAAAATTGACATGTGGCGATTAATGATGGTGAGAAAATACAACTGCTCATTCTGTGGAGAGGAACTTGAAATTGGAACAGGTATTCAATATGTTCGTAAAGACGGTTCTTCTCTTTACTTCTGTTCTAGCAAATGCAGAAAGAATCTTTTAGATCTAAATAGAAAACCACGAAAACTAAAGTGGACAAAAGTCTACCAGAAACAATAGGATAGGAAAAATAATCAACAAGTTATTGTAAACTATTTTAGCAATTACACATGTAAAGATAGGGTCAGGATTTTTAACCTTCTAAAACGGCTTGGACAATCGCATCCCTGAGTCTATTTAGTTGGTCTTTATTTGCATATGGATTTTCGTCTAGGAGGTAGCCCCCTATTTGCCGCCTAATGCTTTCGACAGTATTAGGATTCTCTGATAGTTTCTTGCAAGCTTCTCTTAGATTGGGGGTGACATCTATGCTTGTTTTAGGCGCCCATTTAGAGATGTATTTCTCCACATTTTTAAATCCATCACTTTTGCCTAGGGGGGTTTCGCTTATCCAAAGATTTATTTCACGTTTTGCGCTTTCGATTGAGTCTGAAGCATGTATAACGTTGATTCCACCCCAAACCCCATAATCCCCCCTAATTGTTCCGGGCTCCGCTTTGTTGGCCATTGTTGCCCCAGCCATTTCCCGAATGCTTCGAATAATTCCATCCCCGCTGACCACCATCGCCACGACCGGACTCAGCATTATGTACTCTTTCAATCTGGGAAAAAACGGCTTCCCCTTATGCTCCGCATAGTGCTTCTCGGCAAGACTTTCAGAGACTTGAAGCTCTAGGAAGTTATCAATTTTAAAACTTTTATCTAAAAATCTTTCTAAAACACGTACACCAACAACTCGTCTAATCACCGCATCGGGTTTCAGAAGAACCAAGCTCTGCTCCATAAACAAGCCTCCCTAATAAAACTATGTTAAGCAAATACTATTACAAAATCAAGGTGAGAGTGAGGCTCTACTTTTTGATTGCAGTAAACTTAAGGCAACAGCTGCAGTTGCGGGGTGCACATCCCTGTATTCAGCCAGAATTATCATTACACCATGTGTATCTTTAGGATGAAACATAACTTCTTTTAGCGCACCCAAATCAAGCATTCCCACGCTTCGAATTCCCTTTTTCTCGAGTTCTGCAGTTGCTTCTTTAATGTCGGAGACCTTAAAAACAACTGCATATAGGCCTTCCCCTCTTTTTTCCACAAATTTGCCGACTGGTGAATCGGGTTGGGTTGCCTCCATTAATTCTATTCCCGAAGGGCTGTAAGCGGCTCTCACAAGTTGCTCGTCCGAAGATCCTGCTGGATCAAAATTTATTCCTAGAAGGTCTGAAAAGAATCGCATTGATTTGTCCAAATTTTTGACAGCAATAACCACTCTATCTATTCTCTCTATTTTCATAGAATGCCACCTTTCAATTCTTAGCTAATTTTTTACTATACAATTATTGATATTTTTACGCCCTATCAGTTTAGAGTTTCCTATCATTTAAACATAGCTCATTCTATAAAAATTAAGATTGACTGTGAAGAGAATCAAATATAGGCCGTATTATAAATATTTGGTCTCTACATAGAGTGAGATCACTTATAGAAGGCGAAATGAAAGAATATGTAAAAGAGTGTCTCTTTTGTAGCGGATTATTAAAAACTTTCAAAGGAGTGGGTGACTGAAAAAATCTTGAAATTAGAATCGAAAAATAGAATCATTGCAAAATGCCTTACTATACAGTAATGGCGGAAGACGCATAATTTCATTTGCTTTTTATACTTGCTCCTGATATCTATCTGCGATAGTTTCTTTTTGATAATTAGTCTTTGAAGTTTTGGCTTATGCGTCTTTTACTCCGTCTTCTTCGATGCTGAAGACTACTTCGGCTTCTGGTAAGTATGGGCTGTCTACGAGGCGGGCTATTCTCTGATTACCTCTGCTTTTTCGCAGGTAGACTCTGGTGGTACAGTTATGAGCGACAATATGTCCGCCGACTGGTGATGTGGGATCACCAAAAAAGGCGTCTGGCTTTGCCATAACTTGATTTGTGACTATTACGGCTAAGTTGTATAGTTCTGAGAGCTTTAATAGTGTGTGAAGGTGCTTGTTTAGTTTCTGTTGGCGTTCTGCGAGCATACCGCGTCCTATGTACTCTGCCCTAAAGTAGCCGATGATACTGTCTACTATAATTAGTTTGATGTTTTTTCCTTTTTCGATTAGCTCTTCTATACTTTGGGATAGGTAGAGTTGATGATCTGAGTTGTAGGCTCTAGCGAAAGTAACGTTTTTTAAAACTTCTTTAGGTTCTAATGTGAATCTTTCAGAGATGGAAATGAGGCGTTCAGGTCTGAAAGTTCCTTCGGTGTCGATATAAATTGCTTCTCCGCCCAGTCCTCCTAATTCTTCTGGTAGTTGGACTGTTACTGCAAGCTGATGACATAACTGGGTTTTGCCTGTTCGGAATTCTCCGAATAACTCAGTGATCCCTTTGGTCTCGACGCCCCCGCCTAGCAACTGATCCAAATTTTTGGTTCCTGTGGTGATTTGTGATATACTTTTTCTTTGACCTAGGTATTCCTCGGCGGATATAAATCCAATATTCAATTTCTCTCTGGCTGCTTCAATGATTCTTGCAGCAGTTGATTCACCAATATCTGCTGCCGCTGCTAGTTCTTTTGGTGTGGCAACTGCTACGGCTTCAGGAGTTCTATAGCCGCTCTCACTTAACTTTTTGGATATGGCAGGGCCTATTCCAGGCAGATCTTCTAAGGATAGTACACCACTCAATAGAATCATTCTCCGGTATACACATTTTTTAAATTGGGGGGGGTGAGAGAGGACGTTTAAGTTGCTTTTTTCAAGCGGGCGAGAAAAGCGGCTGAAGTATAGATTGTGCGTGTAGCGTCCCACAGTTAAGTGGGACGTTTCTGCGTCCAGAGGAGGTATATTGTAAGTCTCAATTTTAGGGTCTTTTAGGGGGGTGGCCAATTTATAAACCTCGTCTCTGAACCGCATCATCTTCGTTAACGTCCTCTCTTCACAAAGAGTGACATGATTGTTTATTGTTTATCTGGTTAATAATCACATGTGTAACTATCATTTCCAGTATTTCCAGTGTTTCCAAAGATTATTGAAAAGAAGACGCCGCCTTTTTATTTTTCACTTATTTTATATACCACGTCATTTGGTCTTACACGTTCCTTTACTTTGATGCCCACAGAATCCCCTGCTACTGCCTTTTCAACGGAAACCTTTTCAATCTGCATACTTTCAACTTTTTGCTGAAAATCTGTGGTAGCCCCAACTATACGAATGATGTCCCCTACAGATAACTCCGCTTCGAGCTTCACCCCCGCAACTCCAACATTCTTGAAATATGTGAATACAATTCCAACTTTCTTTTCAATCATAGGAATTCACCCCTGATATATTTAGGTTATTTGGAGAAATTAGTTTTACCTTAAAAATTTTTAAAGGAACCAAATGTGGAATTTTGATGCGGGTGATTAAGTTTTTTTCCGGCAATTTTTTTCATTTTTATTCTTTTTTCTTCTGTTTTGGATTTTATCCAGCAATTTTCTTATGGCTTCACTTAAAACGAGTAGCTCCCATAACATTAGCTTGACTTCCCTTCTTACTCTAATATTAATAATCGACATTATCACTTATTTCTTTTTGCATATTCTGTAAACATTAACTGCAGATGCTTATTCCGCATTTATCTGTGGATTAGTTTTTTAGCTTCCTTTTCTTTTTTGACCCTCTCATTCTTGATGAGTAAATCATAAATGTGTTAATTGACATAAAATATTCCGTTGATTTAAGAAATTAAGGAAGTTTAAAGAAAGAAATTTCGGAGAGTGAAAGAGTTTTGTCTTCTGCAAAGGAAAAACAAAGAGACTTGAAAAGTTTGCTTAAGGATTGGGTTGCAAAAGGTGAAAAAGCCAAAACCAAGGATGGCAAAGATTTAACTATTGATATTGTTTCCGGTGCAGTTAAAACCGCCGTCTCAAAAAAGGAAATCAGCAGTCTGGAACTTAAAAAAATGTTAAATGAGATCCGCCACGAAGAGGTTATGCCCTACTCTAGTTGGGAAGAATTTCCTGACCGCCAGAAAAGGTTTGACACTTTGAAAAGTAAATTGAAGGAATTAAAGATACAGTTTTAAATAATTGGTCAAATATCAAATGAACAACTTTTTTACGTTAGTATCTCCGTAAACACCTACTGTTTTTTATTCTGCTCCTACCTTTTTTGGATTAAGTTGAAAAATAAAGGAATGATTATTTCTCGGTTTACGGTTTTGCTGCTTTAGTTTTTATTTTTTCTATTTTTTTCTTGTAGAGACTTATTAAGTCCTGCGTCCTAACGCAGGTATCTTGTGCTAAAACTGTATATTCCATAAGTGTTTTAAGATCAACGTCAAATGATTTGTCAGCCACCATTTTTCCTAATCCTACCGCAATTGGTCCATTATCCATTATTTTATTTGCCATTGTTTTGACTGCATCTTCTAGTTGGTTTTGAGGGACAACTTTATTTACTAGTCCTATACGCCAAGCTTCTTGTGCGTCAATTGGTTCCCCCGTGAGTATTAACTCCTTTGCTCTACCTAAGCCTACTATGCGGGGTAATCTCTGAGCGCCTCCAATATCAGGTATTATCCCATAACAAACTTCTGGTAGACCAAATATTGCGTTTTCAGAAGCTATTCTTATGTCGCAGGCCAAGGCTAATTCTGTGCCTCCGCCAAGAGCTAAACCGTTTACCGCAGCTATAGAGGGCTTCTCAATACTTTCTGGCATACTGAGAGTGTCTTGTAGCCCCCTAAGAAAGGTTCTAAGTTTAGAAACATTTTGTAGAAGGGAGCCGCCTAGCAGAGATAGATCCAAACCCGCCGAGAAAGCTCTTCCCACGCCCGTTATAACCATAAGTTTCACTTCATCATCTTCGCGGATCATAGCAAAATATTCACGTAGTTTTTCAAACACCTCAATTGTGAGCGCATTTAGGGCATCAGGTCTATTCAAAGTTATTTTTCCAATTCCATCACGCTTTTCGAATAATACCACTTCAGAACTCATATTGTTCTACCTCAACTCATTTCATATTTCTTTAAAGAAGATTTTAGCATTCGAGTAGTACACGATTTGACTAAAGCTAGAAGCCTAATAAGTTCTCCGCGAAAAACTGCAAATAAGCCTTGAGGTCTTAAAAACAAGTTGACAACACTTCACAATGTGATAGCTTAAAAATATTAGTTTTTGGTATGGATTTAAATTATGGAAGTCTATCTGACGCTTTATACCTTCTTTACTTACTGGAAAAGAGGGTTGGAAACAAGGTCTCTTTTCTTTTACCCAGCGAGTAACTTGCCAATAGAAGGCAAAATGAACCCTTCTTCAAAGCATAGGAATCATTTAACTATTTTTCGCTCACAGGAGGTAGGTATGTATGATAATTTTATTATTATTGTTTTGTGTGTTATTTTAATTCTGAGATAAATAATGGAGTAATTTTTGAGATTTTCCTAGTCTCTATGGTAGATTCTTATGTAAGGGCCTGGTGTAACAATTATGTACTCGTTTCCCAATTGGGCTATATCCCCATCTATTTGTCGGCAAACGCCCCGTAATTGGTCAACGGCTCTTTTAAGTTCACTGTTTGACTGTACTCTTTGTATAAAGGGTTTAGCATGTATAATGACTATGTTTCCTGATCTCAGCTCTTCAGCTATTCTAGGAACATCCGCCAGTGTTAAAAGGGGGATTGATTTAATATACACAACTCCAGAATCAACTATTTCTTGAGCGACTTCTTTAGATTCGGTTTCCTCCTCGAAAACCCCAAGTTTTGATAAATATTCCTCTGTTCCCATTGCAGCATTGTTTTCTTTATCTAGGCATAAATTCTCTTCCTTTTTACCTGAAAATTTTTTCAGGAATTCCATTTTCGCGCACCAACCTCTTATATGATAAATAAATAATGATGTTAAGAAGGGTATTAAGCCGTCTAGATGTGTTTTTGATTATTTTATTTATGACTTCCACACCTAAAAGGGTTTATATTACGTTTAGAAGACCGAAATTAATAATTGATTTTTATCATTTCGTGTTTTTTCCCCATCCATTCAGCGAAACGTTTTTCAACCATAAGCCTAAAAATCTCTTTTATGTCTTCAGGAGGTAGAGTGCTGAATTCTTCTTTTTCATCCATTATCTCAAAAAGGGTGAAGTCAAGGCGACCGGTTCTTAGGGCCCATCGATAAATTATTTCGCACCACTCTTCCAGCGACCGCCAATAAATTCTTACCAAAGTTTTATTTTTGTCCCACCATTTAATACTATTCTTTGAATTCATGTACTCCAGTATATCCCTAAGAGCCACCTCAGATAGTTTGTCGAAGGGATTTTTCTCCATTAATTCTGCTACACTTATCAAGTGTATGACTAGAAATTTTGCCCATTTTAAAGTATAGTCAGACCAATCTCTCCTCCAAGACTCTAAAAATTTGGGGTTTTCAGGTTTAACGTACATCCAAGGTTTATCCACCCAATCAGGCAGAGGGGCGATTCTTTCAACCGCTTTAGGTGCTTCTGTAACGAAATCTTGGGATATGCCGGCGGAAGCTTCTTCTTTCACCTGTTTTATCAGTTGAAGCTCAGCTTTCAGTCTTTCAATATCTTCTCTGAGAATCTCAATTTTAAGTTCGAGCGAATCTTGTTCCTCAAGCGTTTTGTCTGCTTTGATTTCCTCCAGAGCATTCGACTGCTTTTCTCCCCATTTTTCAATTTTCTTTTCCTTCTGTTTTTCCGCCATTTCTATCCCTGAATTATTAAAATTATTCTACAGCAAACTCCTCAGCCCACTGTTTGAACTTAATCAACTCAGACGGTGAAACAACAGGCTTTACTCCCCTCAAAGCCTCCAAAAAATCATTCCTAGAAACAGGTCGCACCTTCACATTTTTATCATTTAATACGCCGACCGCGTCCAGTTCCCTTATAGGCATCATCAAAGCCTCCCTACATATCATAGCAATATCTGAACCAACGTAACCCTCTGTTAGCTTCGCCAGCTCTTTAAAGTCTACATCCTTCTCCAGATCAACTCCCCGAGTATGAATTTTGAAGATTTCCTCCCTAGCCTCCTCCTCTGGCATACCAATGTAGATTCTCTTTTCGAATCTCCGACGAAGCGCAGGGTCAAGCTCCCAAGGAACATTTGTCGCACCCAAAACAACGATTTGATCCTTCTTATTTGAAGTAACTCCCTCCATCTCCTGCATAAGCTGAGTCTTCAACCTACGCTCCCCACCCACCTCGTCTCCTTCACGCCTCGTCGCTATACTGTCAACTTCATCTATGAAAATTATTGCAGGCTGCTTATTACGGGCTGCAACAAAAAGTTCCCTAACAAGCTTCTCTGATTCACCCAACCACTTGCTCACCAAAGTAGCTGCGGACACATTGAAGAATGTGGCTTTAACTTCAGATGCAACTGCCTTAGCAATCAATGTCTTCCCGCAGCCAGGAGGGCCAAATAGGAGTATTCCCTTCCAAGGCTTTCTTGCCCCCTCAAAGAGGTCTGGGCGCATCATTGGGAGAATGATGGCTTCTCTTAGAGCCTGTTTTGCAGAGTTGAGGTTTGCCACATCGTTCCATTTGATGTCTGGTTTTTCTGCGATTATTGTGTCAGATATTGCTTTGGACAGTTCGTCGTCTCCGACTCCGCTTTCCTCTCCTGTGGCTATGCTGGACTTTATGGTGGGGGCTCTCCTAGGCGAAACTACGGCCGATTTGATTTGTTTGCATCGTTTTACGTATTTTTCTGCTCGTTCGTAGTAGATTTGTCTCAGTTCTGGATTGTCTGTGAACTGCATGCACCTGAGCAGTATGTCTGCGGCTCTCAAATATTGTTCATAAGCCTGTTTGTAATTTCCACGGTTATCGTGTTCTATTGCTTCTTGGGCTATTTGGGTAGCGTATTTAAATAGTTTTTCTGCCATTTTTCCCCACTTGACTTATTTTTTGCTAATATAATAATGGGTTAGCTGAAAGTTATTATTTTTTCTCTAGGTGCAAACCCTTTATAGTGCTGGTTCTCAGTAGGATTATTTAAAGGGGATAATTCTGGGTAAAAGGTGGAACTTTTTGGTGATCCAATTTAGGTTTTGCCGCCTGATTTTTCAACTGTTGGTGTTTTTGGCAGTCTTTTGTAGGCGTAGTAAAACCTTTGGATGACTGTGAAATGTGTTAGGAAGGCCAGGAGTACTATGGTCCAATATATGATTTGATTTTGGGTAGGGAACCAGGATGTCAGAAATATGCCTTGAGCAAGAATTGCAACGCCCAATATTGCAAGTCTTTCGGGTCTTTCAGCTATTCCGATTCCCAGATTCTTTAAGCCGGCAGCTTCTGCGCGGGCTCTGGCATAACTTACCAAGAGGGCGCCCACCATAGCTACGATTCCCCAAATTGGGTGGCAGTATCCGGCTATAATTATGGCGGCAAAAATGAATACTTCGGTGTAGCGGTCTAGCACAGAATCGAGGAAGCCCCCAAATATTGTTATTTTACCTGTTGTTCGGGCGACCAGTCCATCGAGTAAATCGCAGAAGCCCATAGCAAAAATCGTTAAGGAGGCTAAAATCAGTCTCTGCCACTCGTTTATGAGGTTAACCGGGTACACCCTATTCCCTACAATTAGTACACTAACCACAATGGATAAAATGAATCCCAAGACTGTGATACGGTTGGGAGTTAATCCAATCTTCACCGCAACATTTACAGTTGGCGCAAAGGATTTTGTAAGAATTTCCTTAAATTTTCCAAGCAAACAATTACCTCCAAAACGCGTAATTTTTAAAGGATGTAACTAGGACTTTATACTAATCTCCGCCTTTTTATTGATAAGCTTCTCGTAATCTTTGAAGAAGTAAGCCTCTATCAATTAAAAGTATGAATGAGGCGAGTCTCGGACCCTGTTTTTGCCCAATTAATATCCGGTAGATCAATTCGAAAAACCTTCTCGAACCTAAACCAGCTTCCTCCTTAGCTATCCTGTAAAGAATATTCTCTAATTCGCTCTCCGTAAATTCCTTCTCACCCAATCTATCCGCAAGAATTCTCAAAGCCCTCTTTTCCTCTTCTGTAAGCTGCTTCTTCAACGTAACAGGCACTCCATCAAGAATTTTTAACTTGAATCTCTCAGGCGCATATTTCTTAAGCCAAGCCTCAGCTTCCATCAGTCTCCTCTCAATTCTAATTTTATCAATCTCAGAAGGTTCACCACCGAGAAGACCAGTGGCTCTAAGCTTCTCTATAGCATTTTCAACAAGATTCTCCTTGGGAAGAAGCTGAACCAGAGTCACCGCATGAGCATACCTTAACTGGAAGGGTAGAACCTTAGGAGGCACTCTAAGCTGAGAAAGCTCATAACTGCGCCTCATCTCAAATTCTTCCTTTTCCTGAGGAACCCTTTCAGCACCATAATACACCCTCTCCGCTTGATCATAAGCCTCAACCAGTTCGGGAACCCGAGAGAAATCTATAACCACTCTTTTCATAGGCTTATTTTTCAGGTAAAGATATCTTAGAACTTCTGGTTCCGCTATTTCCAACCACTCAGCAGGGGTAACACCCAAAAAGTCACTGGAACCCATATCACCCATATCCTTACCGTCCACAGACCAACCAACCCATTCATAAGGAAAACCAAAAGGAGGCTTCCTCTCAAAAATTTTCTCAACTATCTCAGCACAACTATCACGCGATCCCCCAGGAGTAGCATGATCCTTACCGTAAGGCTCAAAATTCACATCGAGAAGTGCCCACAAAGCCGCCCACTCGACACGCCAATTTAGCTTCCCATCCTCCATTTTTGAAATTCCTTTAGCCCCACAACTACTACAAATATACTCAACAACATAATCATCCAAATTCACACTCAAAATTTCATGTTGACCAATGGTAAGACACTTCCCACACAAAGGCTCAAAAGGAATCCAACCCTCGGGATACGGCTTTCTACCACGATACTTGTTAATAATCTGTCTAAGACCTTCCCTACGCTCAATAACCCTCCTAACTAGATTCTTCATTCGATCTGTCTTATAAAGATCCGTAGTAAAAACAGGTTTAACCCCTATGGAGAAACTATCTAAGCAATCTCTAAAAGGACCCCAATAATGCTCCACCCAATTTCTATGACAGCCAAAAGGATCAGGAACATCAATCAAACGTCTACCACGATACTGCTTAGCCTCCTCTGGGCTTGAAAATTGCTCCAGCTGAGCACTCTTACCCTTCCACTGATCCTGAGTATAAAGAACCAAATAGTGCTCAGCATCCTTACCCAACCTCAAAAACTCTTCCTTAACAGTATTAGTAAGAATAATTTCACCACGAAGACGACCAAGATGCTGCAACCCAGAAACAGACATCCCACAACTACACACATAACGATTCAAGTCTCTCCAATACTCAACAATATTTTCCACTGTTTCATCGATCCAATGCCAATACTTCTCCAAATCACAAAACCCTTCTTAACAAATGTTATATCATCGGAAGAAATACGCATTAGTAAATCTTTCGGAAAAACCGCCCAAAAAAATGCCCGGAACAGGTAACAACTAAAAAAGTGTTTTATAAATTCTGAGAGACCTTGCTTTGATTGTGTGGTTTGCCTTTTTCCAGGCAGTTTAGGGTAACCTGCGCCCTTGTACTTATAGGCTCTAAATTTGGAAAAGAAACATTATGAGTCTCCCTTTTTTGAGGACGCCGAACAGCCACACAAGCACCCAGCCACATAATCAATACAAGGTCTCAAATTCCGATTTAGAAAAATTTAAGTACATGTACGAATCGCATACTTATGAGTCTTTAAGCGGCCTTAGTCTAGTGGCTAGGATTCCAGCCTGCCACCCATCCTACCCCAAGGTAGAAGGGCGAAGCTGGTGGCCCGGGTTCGAAATAAACCTGGAACTTTTTGTTCCTTTACGAATTTCCCGGAGGCCGCACTCAAATACTTTTTCTATTTGTATGATTTTTGTTTTTGTTTATTTTTTGTTTAGGATTATTTCTTCGTAGCAGTATAGGGCTCTTGAGATTACTATCCAGGCGTCTAGGGGTTCGGGGTAGATTGAGATTTTTTTGTCGGCTAGTTTTAGGGTGTTTGTGGAGAATTCTCCGTGTGGGAAGCCTCCTATTATTATTGTTGGGTTTTCTTGTTGTGCGCATTCGTTCATGATTGTTTTTAGTTTTGTGGGGTTTCCTTTTTCGGTGAAGATTATGGTTTGGGATGGTTTTAGTTTTTTGATTAGGGTTTCTAGGTTCATTTTTTTTAGGGTTAGTAGTGGTGTTCCTTTTGGGGGTACTTTTCCTAGTTTGTAGAGTTGTTGCATTAGTCCTATGAAGCGATTGTAGTTTTTGGGTAGTCTGGTTTGGGGATTTACTGTTATTACGTTGTTTTGGATGGTGTGGACGAATGTTTGGAGTAGTCCTTGTTTGTTTAGAGGTGTTCCTAGTGCTGCGAGTAGTGAGAGGTGTATGATGTCTGGGCGTCCCCTTTTTTCTCGATTTGGGAGTTTCTGTACTATTTGGCTGTGTATGGAGATGTCTAGTATTTGGTGTGTTTTTTTACCTTTTTTTGGGGTCTTGGTGGTGTTATTTTTATTGATTTCTAAGGGTATTGTTTCTAGTGAGGATTCTGCTAGGATTAGTGTTAACATTTTTCTCTCCTTTTGTTTTGAAGCGTAATGTTTAAAACTTATTTTTATGACTTTTTTCTTGTTGAGGCTTGATTAGTTACTGATTACTTTAGGCTTAAATTGGTTGTTGTTTGAAGTTTGTTATTTTTAATGGGTCTGTATGTTTGGTAATGTAGTGGTTGGGGATTTTCAGATGCCGGCGACAAGGAAAAGGGAAAGGAGGGAAATTGAGAAGATTGCGAGGGAGAGGATGGAGTATTTGATGTGTTTGGCTGATGATGTTTTTTTGCGGGATAGGGAGAGAGCGCAGCGTTATGTGGATATATGTAGGAGATTAGGTATGAGGAGTAGGGTGAGGCTTCCTAGGGTTTGGCGGTGGCGTATTTGCCGTGGTTGTAAGGCTTTTCTTTGGCCGGGTGTTAACTGTAGGGTTAGGTTGAGAGTGAGGCGACAGCCTCACATTGTGATAACTTGTTTTAATTGTGGGCAGCATATGCGTTATAATATTTAGGAGCTATGGAATTATGAAGAGGATGAGGAGTGAAAAGATTAAGAAAGTGAGAAGTGGGGCAGCGACGATTCATTTGGGTAAAAAGGGTGTGACAGAGGAGTTCATTTTGGAGCTTGAGAAACTGTTAAGTAGGGAAAAGATAGTTAAGGTTAGGGTCTTGAAGAGTGTGCTTGCAGTGCAGAGCATGGATGAGGTTGCCTCAGAGATTTTGGAGAGGACCAAGTCTCAGCTTTTGGAAACTAGGGGGTATACCTTGTTGCTTGCCAAGTATGTTTAATAATACGTCATATTTATATAATCTTTGGAAAAAATGTTTATAACCTGATGACGTTATATTTTACCGTTCTCAAGCTGAAAAATGGTGAATTTTGAATGTCAACAGTCTATGATGTACCTGCATGGGAACTCATTCAAGAGGTGGCAGAAATTCTCAAAAGTGATCATCCAGAGGTGACACCTCCACCAGGTTCCCAATTCTGGAAGACTGGGGTGCATAAGGAAAAAGCGCCTGAAAGGCCGGACTGGTGGTATATTCGGTGTGCTTCAATTCTTAGGAAAGTGTATCTAACTGGCCCTGTAGGGGTTTCGAGGCTGAGAACGGTGTATGGTGGAAGGAAGAGGAGGAAGGTGGCGTTAGCCCGCTCTGTGAAAGGTAGTGGTTCAATTATAAGGAAGGCGTTCCAACAACTTGAAAAGGCGGGCTTGATAGAAAGGGTGGAGAGGAAGGGTAGGAGGATTAGTAGTGAAGGAAGATCGCTCTTGGACAGGGCGGCTCATAAAGTTTATGTTAAATTAGAGAAGGTAGCAACTTAAATATTCATTTGAAGGTGTGTCATCTTTGTCAGACGAAGAAATAGAGGAAATCAGAAGGCGTAGGATGCTACAACTTCAGCAGCAGATAGCTGAGGCGCAAAGGCAGGAGAGAGCTCAAAGGGAATATGAGACGCAGAAGCAGGCAGTTTTGAGGCAGATACTGACACCTGAAGCTAGGAGCAGACTTACTAATCTTAAAATTGTGAAGCCAGATTTTGCTGATCAAATAGAGATTCAGCTCATTCAGTTGGCACAGGCAGGTAGAATTACTGCACCGCTAACTGACGAGCAGTTGAAAAATATTCTTAGGCAGTTGCAGGAGAGAAGAAGGGACATTAAAGTAAAGTATAGATAGATAGATAGGGAGAGAATTCTGCATGGCTAGAAATAAACCCTTACCAAAAAAGCTGAGGCTGGGGAAGGCGGGCAAACAAAATGTTGCGGTTCCTGCTTGGATTATTGTTAAAACAAGGGGAAGGGTGAGAACCCATCCAAAGCGTAGACATTGGCGTTCTAGTCGCCTTCAGAGGTGAATGGTATGTCTGAAGAAGAAGCGCCTCCTGGTGTAGAGAAAAAAATTGTTGAGGAACGCATTTACACTGTTCCACTTAAAACTGCTAGATATGTTCCCCCCAATCGTAGGGCTACTAAAGCGGTAAGAATTTTGAGAAGGTTTATTGTGAGGCATCTTAAGTCAGATAATGTTGTCATTCTTCCAGAGGTGAACGAAAAGATATGGGAGAGGGGTATTGAAAAACCTCCGCGTAAGATTAGAGTTAAGGCTTCTAAGGATTCGGAGGGGATAGTTGAAGTATCTCTTGCTGCTGAGGAATGAATGGGGTAGACCCTATTTGGTTATCGTAAGGAGTAGCTTTTTTGGTGATTCTAACATAGGCGTTTTTATATTGGCCACTGAAAGATATGTTATTTTACCCAAAGTTAGGAGGATGGCCAACAAGAGTCTTATTGAGAGAACTCTAGATGTGGAGGTTGTGGAGGCGAGTATAGGTGAGAGCTTTATTATTGGGGTTTTAGCTGCGGGAAATTCTAAGGGTTTGATAGTTCCAGAGTTTACAACCGATGAGGAGATTGAAATTATTAGGCGTCAATTGGATATTAACATAGATAGGGTTCCCGGTAAGATAAATGCCTTGGGTAACACTGTTCTTGTTAATGATAGCGCCGCCTTAGTTCATCCCGGGTTTAGCGATGAAGCCATAAAGATTATAAAGAAAAACTTGGAAGTTGATGTTTACCGTGGAAGTATAGCTGGCTCGCCCTTAGTTGGTTCCATAGCAGTTGCAACTAATAGTGGAGTTTTGGCGCATCCTTTAACGGATGATAAAACTTTAGAGTGGCTAAGCGATAAATTCAAAACTCCTGTGGGTATAGGGACAGTTAACTGTGGTAACCCGTATATAAAAGTTGGTCTAGTAGCCAACACAAAGGGAGCTATAGTGGGTAAAGAAACCACAGGTCCTGAAATGTTTCAGATAGGGCAGACCCTAAATCTTGAATAGAGTTGGAGAGATGAATATGTCTAAAGATTCTGTGAGTGTGAAGATATTCAGAGTAAAGGGAAGGTTTAAGGGTAAAAACGAGGAATTTAAATTTGTTAGAGAAATCAGAGCATTGAGCGAGGAAGAGGCAAAAGAGATCATATATTCGACAATTGGGAGTAACCACAAAGTAAAGAGGCACCACATTAAATTTGACGAGATAACAGTTATAAGCCCAAACAAAGCCAGTGACCCAACTATAAGATACCTCTCAAATTTGGAGACGTGAAGATATGTCAGAAGATGAACGTAATTTGGAAAGAATTATTGCAGAATTGAATGCTTATGAGCAGCAGGCACGTATTTTGCAAAGGAGAATAGATTTGATAAATGCTTCGTTGCAAGAAATAGCTTTAACTACAGAGTCCCTAGACGAACTCAAAAACGTTACTGAGGATAATGAGGTTCTTATGCCTTTAGGATCGGGTGTATATGTAAGGGCGAAGATAATTGATATGAAAAAAGTGATAACAACCATCGGCGCAGATGTGGCTGTGGATAAGGATATCACGGGAGCGCAGCTCAGCCTAGATCAGAGATCTATGGCTCTTCAAAACGCGCTGCAAGCTACAGGGCAACAATTGCAAGAGATAGCGAACAAAATTAATGAGTTAAACAGAAAAGCACAGATTCTCGTTGCTAAAATTAGAGGCTGAATATTTTTATTTTAAAAATACTTTTAAACTAATTTTTAGAAATTTCACTAATCATGTATCTATGGTGGATTATTAGTGTTCGAAAAATTAAAGACCAGTTTGGGTAAAGTGGTTGAAAAACTGAGTACAAAGGAGTTAAGCGAGAAGAGCTTGGATGAAGTTTTGTGGGACTTACAGCTGACACTTATACAGAACGATGTATCGGTAAAGGTTGCAGAATTAATTGCAAACGACATAAAAAAGGAATTAATGGGAGAGAGAGTTGGCAGGTTCGAGAACCCCCATGAGAAGGTAAATGATGCTTTAAGAAAGGCAATCTATAAGGTTCTCAGCGGAGGACATGATATTGATATTTTCAGTATGGCAAAGGAGAAGAAATTAGAAAAAAAGCCACTTATAATAATTTTTGTGGGGATAAACGGTACCGGAAAGACCACAACTTTAGCTAAACTGGCTTACGCCTTTCAGAAAAAAGGGTTCAGCTGTGTTTTAGCTGCTTCAGATACTTATAGAGCAGGTAGTATTGAACAAATAGAGAAACATGCCAAAAATCTAGGTGTTAGAGTGATAAAACACAAGTATCATTCAGACGCCGCAGCAGTAGCATTCGATGCTGTTAAACACGCCGAGGCGCGAGGCATAAATGTTGTTTTAATAGACACCGCTGGCAGAATACAAACCAACGTAAACCTCTTAGACGAGATGAAGAAGATCGTTCGCGTAATTAATCCAGATCTAAAAATATTTGTCGGTGACGCTTTAACAGGAAACGATGCAGTTGAACAAGCGGAGAAGTTTAATGAAGCAATACAAATTGACGCGTCTATACTTGCCAAAGTTGATGCAGATACAAAAGGAGGAGTTGCCCTTTCAATTGTTTATGCTACTAAAAAACCCATAATCTTTGTTGGAGTAGGTCAAGATTATAAGGATTTGGAACCATTTAATCCAGAATGGTTTACAGAAAAAATTCTAGGGAATTAGGAGGAAAATCTTTGGTTAGACATTTTCTCACTTTAGATGACTTCTCTTCCGAAGAGATACATAAACTTATAGCTACTGCAGAAAAGGTGAAGTCGGGAAATCTGAAGTCTCAAGTTCTCAGAGGAAAAAACATTGCTGCAATATTTGAAAAGCCTTCAACTAGAACACGTGTTTCATTTGAGGTGGCGGTGAACCAGCTTGGGGGAAACTTCATTTTTCTGAGAGGAGACGAACTGCAACTCAGTAGGGGCGAACCTGTCAGGGACACAGCCAGAGTTTTAGGAAGATATGTGGATGGCATAGTTGCAAGAGTCTACGAACATAACGATTTGGTGGAACTCGCAAGGTACTCAGGCGTACCGGTAATAAATGCGCTAAGCAATCTTTACCATCCTTGCCAAATACTAGCGGATATTCTTACCATTAAGGAAAAGAAGAAAAGGTTGGAAGGATTGAAACTAGCCTATATTGGCGATGGAAACAATGTTTGCAACTCCCTATTGATAGGCTGCACAAAAATTGGTTTAAATATTTGCGTTGGATCGCCTAAAAGATACGAGCCAAAAAAAGAGATTGTTGAAAAGGCTAAAAGTAATGCTAAAAAATCTGGGTCCCAAGTTGAAATAACTAACTCGCCCCAAGTGGCCGTAAAGGATGCAGACATAGTTTACACAGATGTATTTGTAAGTATGGGTGACGAAAAAGAAAGAGAAGAAAGATTGAAAACATTCATTCCAGATTTTCAGGTTAACGCCAAACTGCTAGAAAACGCTTCACCTGACGCTATAGTTATGCACTGCCTGCCAGCACACAGGGGACAAGAAATAACAGAAGAAGTCTTGGAAGGAAAACAATCGGTTGTTTGGGACCAAGCGGAAAACAGACTCCACGCACAAAAAGCCATTTTCATTCAACTGTTTTAAAAACGTACATAAGCTGCGCTTCTTAGACAAAGAACGAAAACATGTTTTTATAGCAAATAAAGAAAAACAGAACAAGCGGGAGCAAAATTAATTAATTTCAGGTTACACATTCTTTAGAAGCGGAACTCACTGAAAGATATAAACCAAACTTATTTAGGAACGCCCGTAAAGGTCTGTGGTGTTGCTTGATTGGTGAAATAGCATCATTGTCGGCGGCGCTGTGCTGGGCCATTTCAGCGATACTTTATAAAAAATCCCTCGAGAAGGTAGATGCAATTTTAGCTAATTTTATAAGAACAATTCCAGCAGCAATATTCGTTTTTGTATTGGTGCTGCTTATAGGTGAATTCTGGAAGATCTCGTATCTTCCCTATTGGAGTTTGGTTTATTTAGTTTTAGGAACCTTCACGGGTCTGGGAATCGGAGACGGATTATATTTTCTATCTCTGAAATATATTGGGGTAGGCCGCGCAGTTCCTATCACGAGCACATATCCACTCTTTACCGCAGTTTTCTCCATTATTTTTTTGGAAGAAATTCCACAACTATTAACAATTATGGGTGTCATAATTATTGTCGTTGCAATTTGGCTTCTTAGCAAAAACAATTCCCAAAACTCCACAAACACGAAAAACAATAAAAAAGGGTTTATACTAGCGGTAATAACTGCGATAACTTGGTCGATAGGAATCATTTTGTTAGATTTGGCATTAGAGGGTATTAACTACTATTTAGCTAACGCCATCAGATTGCCTCTACTTGTAGGTATTTTAGCAGTAGTGATTCTATTATCGGGGAGAGGAAAAATACTTGTCAAAACAAGCCTCAGGGAATGGCTGATTCTGGGATTGGCAGGAGTAACAGCCATAGGAATAGGTGGGATAGCTTTTTTAGCGGGAATCTCACTTATAGGAGCAACACGTTCTACAGCCATTTCTTCAGTTACTCCACTGTTCTCAACGGTGTTCTCGTTTTACATCATCAGGGAAAAAATTACGCTGCGAATAGCTGCGGGAGCAATATTAGCAACATTGGGGATAGTGCTATTAACACTTGCAAGGTAACATAGCCCACAGTTAAAGAAATTTTTTAACTTCCAAAATAGTCATTCTAAATAGTGGGTATGTCCTTTGTTTTCAAGACTTCTATTTTGTTATTTTCTGCGAATTCAATTATTTTTGTTCTTTCCTCTGATTTCATGCCTTTCCAATCTATAATGAAAAATTTCAATTCTCCAACAGTTCTATCAACTATCTGTTTTAGCATATATTCATCGAGAAGAGGGGTATAATACTTTGAGGCTATGTGCCCCACGGCGAATTCAGTAACGAGATTAATTTGAGAGAATTTTGGAGCGTAGTGTCCGCCACCAAAACCCGCCGCTATACTCCAATCTCTATCCGGACTTTGCAGAACACTAATTATTGTTTCAGCTACGACCGCCCCCGCAATCTCATTTCTCCACTGTTTTTCAGAGCTCCCTATTTCGATAAAAAATGAGGGACATAAAACCGTAGGGCCATGGTGAGTCTGTTCTTGGGAAACCTCAAAATCTAATCCCAAATCACTTTTCATTTCATAGAGTTTTAAAAGGGCAGATTTCAGATGAAAAGGAGGGGCTACCGATAAGGTTCTAGGCGACCCACCATATTCCGCTTCGCCAAAGTTACCTGAGACGTGCACAGTTAAGGTTGGTTCTCCAGTGACACTAGTATGTCTGCTTGCAAAAATTATGAGTTCGGGAGTATAAATTTTTTCTAAATTTTCGCAGTATAGAATTTCTTCCCAACGATGCACTAAAACCACTTTTGCCCTGCTGGTTTTTCCTATCCATCTTCTATGTTCACCTTTCTCTGCTTCAACTTCAACAAAATCGAATCTCTCCCTCAGTCTCTCAGAAATATTCATTCCCGCTACATCCCTGATAGAACTAACAATGAGTATCAATTGATATTCCACCAAATAAGTTCACACCCGATTATGTGCTGGGGATTACCAGAACAATATGTTAGTAATACTTGAATATTATTAAGTTTTTATTTTTGAGTTATGAATTTTTAGCGTGTAGAGAGTGAGTGATATGAACTCGATTTCTGAGGCAACAACTAACGAACAGTGCTATAAAGAATTATTTAATTCTAAGACTGTTGACCAGCAACTTTCCGCTATACTTAACAAAGCTAAAGCAAAAGTTCAAGTTTTTGGTGTAGGAGGGGCGGGCAATAATGCAGTCACCAGGCTGACTAAGTGTAAAGTTGAAGGCATTGAAACTATTGCGGTAAATACCGACGCGCAAGATTTACTCTATACAAACGCGGATTACAAGTTATTGATAGGTAAAAAACTAACCGGAGGATTGGGAGCAGGTAATAATCCGGAAATAGGTATGGCGGCGGCCCAAGAAAGCTTGGAGGATATAAAGAAGGCTGTTTCGGCAGAAGTGATTTTTGTCACATGTGGGTTGGGAGGTGGAACAGGAACCGGGGCAGCACCCATAATCGCTGAAGTCGCCCGGAAATCAGGTGCACTCACAATCTCAATATGCTTCCTCCCCTTCCTAATAGAGGGCAAAAAGCGCTGGCAAAGTGCGGTGGAGGGACTGAAAAAACTGCACCGAGCCTCAGACACGGTAGTAATTATACCCAACGAAAAACTATTGGGAATAGCAGACAAGATTACCCTTACAGAAGCATTTAGTCTCGCAGACGAAGTTCTAATAAAGGGAGTCAATTCAATATCCGAACTAATCATAAAACCGGGTCTCGTAAATGTAGACCTTGCAGATATAAGAACAGTAGTCAAAGATAGTGGAGTTGCATTTATTGGGGTTGGAGAATCAAGTGGTGGGGATAGGGCCTGCCAAGCAGTTGAAAAGGCTTTAGGAAACCCCCTACTAGATGTTGATGCCAAAGATGCCAGAGCAGCATTAATAAACATAACTGGCGATCAAAACCTAACAATCAGAGAAGCAGAATTAATAGTAAGAAAAGTATCAGAAAAAGTAAACCCTAACTCAGAAGTCATTTGGGGCGCTAACATAAATCCAAACCTAAAAGATACCCTACGTGTAGCAACAATTATCAGCGCTGTATCATTACCCTACATTGAGAAGCTAATCAAAGACATCGAAGTCTAAAAAAGCAAAACCTATCCAAAAGGTATATGGGAAGCCAGTAAAGGATGTGTGTTAGATTACTTTTTGTTTTATTCTAAAAACTTAATTTTACTTCGAATATAAAGGCAGTTGGGGAAGCTATAAACTCAATTAAATTTAAAAGATACCAAGTTAACACCCTATTTAGCTAACATCACCCCAAAAGGGATATGAGCGGACATCGGAGGCCAGCAAATGGATATAATTGGTTTTATCAGAAGATCCAGACGATTATTCAAACTCGCCAGATATCCTACCCGCAAAGAAATGTGGGCCATAATCAGAGTCTGCATATTAGGCATCATCATAATAGGGGCACTAGCATTCGTAATCACCATGCTCTTCGTAAATGCCTTCCTCCCCATAATCAGACCCAGCACAATAATATACATATGAGGGGAAAACAATGGAAGAAAAAGGTTCTAAAAAGAAGGAAATTATGGATCAGAAAAAAGATTCTAGAAAAACGAGCATATTTGCATTAAGAACCACAATTTCTCAAGAAAAAAGCGTAGCCGCATTAATAGAGAAGAGAGTGGAAGGCAACCCCTCAGCAAACATCAAAGCTATACTAGCACCCGAGTCTCTCAGCGGCTACCTATTCGTTGAGGCCCCCAGCCAGAGGGAGGTAAATAGAATAATTACCGGCATACCCCACGTAAGAGGAAAAGTGGTTGGGAAAATAAACATCGAAGAACTAGACGACTTCCTAATACCTAAACCCTCAATCGAGGGAATTAACAAAGGCGATATAGTAGAAATAGTAGGAGGCCCATTCAAAGGCGAAAAGGCTAAAGTGACAAGAATAGATACCGTCAAAGGAGAAGTGGTAATAGAACTAATAGAAGCTACTAACCCTATTCCCGTTAAAGTCAATGCAGATTATGTTAAGCTCGTGGAGAAGGGAGAGGCTGAAGGAGAAGGGTAGCTTAAAAACCCAGTCAGTTTTTCTCAACATTATTCTGGTAGAGGGTAGCAAGAACCCTTTTTGGTTAGGATGTATGTCTTTGTTTGATGGTAATTTATAAAGGGAAAAATTGAATTGTTTTTCCCGATTTTTCAGACTTACTATGTGAGTCAGGCAGAATTTTTAGGTAACCCAGATAACAAAAAGCGGACCTGTTTTGCTGTACTATAGGTTTTTCGCAAAAAATTTTTAAACTTGGAAAATGATGTCTTCCGAAGGTAGATTACATTTAAAAGGTTAAGATATAGAGGGAAACCATAAATCACAATGAGGATTTCTATATAATAGTAAGCTGTTGTAAGATAGGTAGTACATTATTAATTATTTCATCGTATAAAGCTGTTGAAGAAGGATGCTGAAATGGTGCAAAAGGTTACTGTTCAAGCCCTTGTTGACGGTGGTAAAGCTTCAGCGGGGCCTCCCATTGGTCCAGCTCTAGGCCCTACTGGAGTTAATCTATATCAAGTTGTTCAGAAGATTAACGAGCTGACAGCGAAGTTTAAGGGTTTGAAGGTTCCTGTGACGATTATTGTAAATCCAGAGGATAAGAGTTTCGAGATTGAAGTGGGTTTGCCCCCGACTTCTGCTTTGATTCTTAGCGAGCTAGGTGTTGAAAAGGGTAGTAAGGATGCAAAGCAGAGTAAAGTTGGAAATCTGAGTTTGGATGCTATAGTTAGGATCGCTAAGATGAAGAGTGAGAAGCTTTTTGCAAATAGTCTGGAGGCTGCCGTACGTACAGTACTGGGCACTTGTTTGTCAATGGGTGTTACGGTTGAGGGTAAGAATCCTAAGGAGATACAGAAGGAAATTTTGGAAGGGAAATATAAGGAGTTACTATCACAAGCATAATTTTATTGCTTAATTATGGGTTAGCGATTTTTGGTTTCGTATGGTTGATTTGAAGGTTAAATATTGTTTTATGATTACCAATTATGGAAGGAATGTGTGATGCCCCTAGATAGGAAGAAGATTATTGAGGCTATTAAGAAAGCTAAGGAAAAATCGAAGAAAAGAAATTTCGTGCAGTCAATAGAACTGGCTGTTAACTTGAAGGACATCGATTTGAAGAAGCCTGAAAACCGTTTGAACACAGAGTTAACTCTTCCAAATGAAACTGGCAAAAACCCTAGAATTTGTGTTATTGCGGCAGGGGATCTTGCTGTTAGGGCAAAAGAGGCGGGGGTTTATGTGATAGACAAAGATGAACTAAACGATGTTGCGCGTACTAAGAAGAATGTGAAAAACCTTGCTCAACAATATGATTTCTTTGTTGCCCGTGCAGACCTTATGCCCCAAGTAGGTAAAACACTTGGTCCTGTGCTTGGTCCGAGGGGAAAGATGCCGAAACCGATTCCCCCCAATGCAGATATTGGCGCAGTTCTTGATCAGTACAAGAGGAGCGTGCGTCTCAGAATCAAAGATAACCCAGTAGTACATTTGAAGGTGGGCTCTGAAAATATGGAGGAAGACAAGATCGCGGATAATGTCCAGAGCGTTATTAACTTTTTAGAGGGTAAATTTGAAAAGGGTCCAAGGAATATTAAGTCAGTCTATCTGAAAACTACCATGGGCCCGGCGGTAAAAATAGAGTAAAGGAAGCTTTAAAAATGGCGGTAACAGCTAGAGGAAGACCTGTACCAGAGTACAAGGTCGAAAGGAAGGAAAGAATAAAAGAGTTACTGGAAAAGTACCAAGTTATTGGGCTAACTAGTATGGAAGGAATGGGTGCGAGGCAGCTTCAGGGTCTAAGAAAGAAATTAAAGGACACAGCAATCATAAAAGTAGATAAAAACACGCTTATTGCACGCAGTCTTGTAGAAATTAAAGAAAAAAAGAAAAACGCTGATAAGCTAGCGGAATATGTGAAGGGGCCAGTGGCACTAATACTCACGAATATGAGCCCATTTAAATTAAGTAGAATTCTTGACAAAAGTAAGACTCGGACTGCTGCAAAGCCAGACACTGTAAGTCCAGTTGAAATTGTTGTGCCTGCAGGAAATACTGGTTTTCCACCAGGCCCTATTATTAGTGAGTTGGGGGAAGTAGGGCTCCCAACTCGTGTAGAATCAGGAACAATTTGGATAACAAAAGATACTGTTGTAGCAAAGCCGGGAGATTTCATTCCCAAGAAACTAGCCTTAGTTCTTAAAAGGCTTGGCATAGAACCCATTGAGGTAGGGTTAGACCTCCGCGTAGCTTACGACGATGGTCTGATATTGACAAGCGATATCTTGTCTAAGAAGCCTGAAGAGTACTTGAAGGAAATTAAGGAAGCACACACTCAAGCATTGAATCTAGCATTACACGCATCAATAGCAACGCCAGAAACAGTAATTATTATGCTGAGAAAAGCTTACATGGAAGCTTCAAATCTGGCGATGAATGCAGAGCTAGTTATTCCAGAGACTCTTCCAAACATAATAAGGAAAGCGGAAAGCCAAGCATTAAGCATAGCTATGAGATTATCAGCAAAGGATCCAAGTTTATCGGTATTAACTGAAAAAAGGTGAAAGAAACAAAAATTTAAGGGAGAACTTAAAAAGCATCAAAAACATGAAACAAAAGCAAAAAGGGTGAATTCGCATCCTTAAGTTAATAAGAAGTGTTGTCATAAATAATATATTTAACAGCTTTTATAAATTCAATCCAAATTTATGATAAAAATATGAGGTGAAAACAATGGAATACGTATATGCTTCGATGCTTCTCCATAAGGCAGGGAAAAAAATAACTGAAGAAAGCATTGCTAAGATTCTTGAAGCAGCAGGAGTAAAAGTTGATATGGCTAGGGTCAAGTCTATAGTCGCCGCTCTTGAGGAAGTGGACATTGAAGAAGCAATTAAGACTGCAGCTCCCATAACAGCGGTAGCAGTACCCACAGCACCAGAAACCAAAGAAGCAAAACCAGCCAAAGAAGAGAAGAAGAAAGAAGAGAAAAAGAAAGAAGAAGAGGAAGAGGTAGCGGGTCTCGGAGCACTCTTCGGTTAGAGAAAAATGAAAATTGGAAAATATGACTAGACAATCATGCTGTCTTGTGTTCCACTAAATGCTCCTAAATAAAGTAGATAAGCGTAGATGCTGAGGGTGAGGTAGACCCATTCACTTTTTATTTTGCTTTATTAGGCTCTCTATCTTGCTTAGCATTTCTTGAATTTTCTCTGTTTTTGGTCCGCCTCCCCTAGCTAGTCTACCTTTTCCGCCTCCACTTCCTCCCACAACTTTTGAAGCTTCTTTAATGATTTCGCTGATGTTAAGATTAACAGATTTTCCCATCATACCTATGACGTCGACTTTATCGTCTGATTTTGCCAGTACCACCACGGCGTTTGGCTTCTCTTCTGTTATTTTACTTGCGACCTTTATTGCCTCATCTATGCTTAACTTTGTTTTTTCTATAATGAATTCGTATTCTTCAAATTTCTTCATTTTGTTCATAATTTCCCTGGCTTCGATTTCTGCTATCTCGCTATGCAGCCTTTCGATTTCCTTGCCTCTCTGTTTCCATTCTTCAAAAAATCTTTCTGCAGCTTTTGGCAATTGAGTTTTGGGGACGCGAAATATGCTTGCTGTTTTTTCCAAAAGGCTGTCCGTTTCTTGGGAGTAATCAATTGCTGGCGTACCCGCACTAAACTCTAGCCTGACTACGCCATCCTGTATTCTTTCTGCCCCTTTTATCTTGATTAGGCCTATTTCCCCTGTATTTTTAAGGTGAACACCCCCACATGCCTCAGTGTCCCAGTTTTCTATATCGATAATTCTTATTATACCTCCTGGCACAACACCTCCCTGATATATTTGAAAGCCGTATTTTTTTTCAGCTTCGTCTCTACGCATCCATTTTGCTGTAACTGGTCTACATTCCATAACTACTTCATTTGCAATTCTTTCTATTTTTCTAATCTCTTCTGTGTTTAGTGCCTTATAGTGGGTAATGTCTAATCTTGCTCCTTCGGGAGTTTTTTCCGCTCCCGCTTGCCAAATATGTGGACCGAGAACCTTCTTAGCGGCGCCATTTACTATGTGTGTAGCGGTATGGTGCCTCATAAGGGCGATTCTTCTATTCCAATCTATTTCTCCTTTAACCTGTTGTGATGGTTTTAACCCAACTGGTCTATCTAGTCTGTGTACTACCACGTTACCCAATTTTTCAACATTAATAACTTTGTACCCGTCCAATTTTCCTGTATCGTGAACCGCTCCGCCACCTGTAGGGTAGAATAGAGTTTGGTCTAATATTATACTAGAGTCTAGAACCTTCAAGATTTTAGCTTCAAACTTCGTCTGGTAGGGCTGCTCATAGTAGAGAGTTCTAGTTGGAGGCAAATCCTTAAACGCGTCCATTAGAGTATCCTTAGTGCTAGTAAGGGTAACTTTTTCCTTTTTGCTACCTAATTGCACATAGAAGTTTCCTGGGATTTCCAGTTTTATATCGAAATTTTCTGCGATTTCTTGCACCATTTCAGGAGAGATTCCTTTCGATTCATAGAGCTCGATTAAAGTATCTAAATCCAGTTTCTTTTGTCTTTTGAGGAGCCCCTCCACATGCTTTTTGCCCTTCTCCAGTGTTTGATAATATCTTTCACGTTCAATATTAAAGATGTCATTAATAATGTTCGAAGCTGCTTCCACGCGTCTATATGTTTTTTTCAAATATTCAATATGCTTATGGAAGAGCTCTAAGAAGTCTAGTTCAAAGCTGTATAGGTCGTTTAGGCTTAAAGCCCGTCTTAGGATAATACGTAAATTGTAGCCGCCCCCAATGTTTGAGGGAATCCCTCCATCTGCGATTGCAAAAACAAGTGTTCGAGTATGATCAGAAATAGCGTACAATGCTTCTAGAGGACCTAAAGATTTGTGCAAATCTTCTTGTTCAATGCCTAGTTTTGCGGCTACATCTCTCCTAGCCTTATCAATATTGTCTACTTCGTCCACGTTAAGAAGACCAGATAGAACAGTGTAACGTCCTAAGAGTTCTTCGTCCACGGACACCCCTGTACTCTCCTTTAGCCAATCCAACACAGGTCCGAAAGTTGCCTCATATATGGTTGGTGAACCTTGAGTAAACCAACCTATACGCTCAACTCCCCAGCCTACGTCGATTACCTTGATGTCCAATTCTCGGTAAGTACCGTTTGAAGTAAACGCATATTGCATAAATACGTTATTAACTATCTCCAAACCTCTACCAAAAGCCTCAAGGCAGGGGCCGAAATTACCACCTCCAGCCCATACATCCTCTTTATAACTCACCTCATCTCGATTCAGTTTAAGGCATTTCGTGAGAAACTCAAAATTGAGTTCAATGCAACGGTCCATCCAGTAACCCTTACCATCATAATTAAAAGCGTGCTGACCACCCATGACAAATAGGCTTAAATGCCTACCAGTCTTCCCAACATTATCAATATCGTTGAATCCTTTGCCACCGAACCTTATACAGGGCTGAGGAACCACTAGAGGATTCGCTGGAGGCTCAACGATACCCTCAACCACATATGGTTGAAAATCAGTAATAGAAGCGATAGTGAATGGAATATCATCCCTCCACCTTGCAACCACGGGATACTCACTTATCCTCGTGTGCCCACGCTTCTCAAAGAAGTCACACCAATTCTTAACAGACTCATGAAAATCCCAGCCTCCACCTATTCTACGTCCGATAAACTTGTATCCCCCAACACACTTTGTATCTCCACAAAATTCATTATCGCTGGTTGTCCAATACCATTCATTACAGGATCTACACTGCCTTCTCTCAAAACCTTCCCTTTTGAACAATTCTACTTCGTAGCTTTCTTTACCAAACTTTTTCCTCAGCTCCTCTTTGAAAATCATTATTCTCAAACCTTCCTTGAACAACAATAATGTACCTAAAACATTGCGGGGTAATTCTAAAAACTTTATGCATAAAACACACAATTAATTAGAAACCACTAGTAAAATAAAAAGGTGCAAACAAAAATTTTTTCCAATAAACGGTCAAAAAATCGCAGAGGATCCATCATGTTTATTAACCATAAAATGCTAGAAGCAGCAGAAGACATGCGATACCTCTTAAACAGAAATTATAACAGAGACCGAGCATTAAACTTTGTAGGGGATCACTATAAACTAAAAAAAGAGGAACGCTTCATTTTATACAGAGCAGTATACAGCCAAAAAGAAGTTGAAGAAAGAAAAGAGAAAACCGTAAACTTCAAAGACCTCAAAGACAAAATACTAACCATAGACGCATACAATGTAATCATAGTCCTCGAAACAATGCTAGAAGAAAAAAACTTAATTGACGCTGACGACTCATTTGTGAGAGATATCGCAGGAGTGTTTGGCAAACATAAAATATCAAAAAACACACACCAAGCAATCGACCTAATAATGCAAACACTCAAACAAAACCCCCCAAAAGAAACACTTGTATTCTTTGACAGCCCAGTAAGCAGGAGCGGAGAACTGGCAGCATTCACGAGAAAAAAAATGGAAGAGCATGGCATAAAAGGCACTGCACAAGTAGCAAAACAGGCAGATAATGCAGTCATAAAGAGGGGACAAGTGGTGGCCACCAGCGACACAGTCGTACTACAAAAAGCCAAAAAGGCCTTCGACCTAGCGGGATACATTGTCAGAACAAGAAAATACAAATATCTATACTCCCTAAAGAAAGAGTAGAAAAATATTTTAAACCCGGTAAGCCTAATAAACCAGATATTCATAAACCCATCAAAAATTAGGTTTGGGCACGTCGCCTAGCCAGGATTTCAGAAACCTGAAAGGGCGCCGACAGTTAGGCGTACGCCCTCTAAAATCCTGGAGGATAGCCGGTTTCATCAGGGGTTCAAGTCCCCTCGTGCCCGCCTATACTTTTATACATGTGGTTTATTTTTTAAATTATTGTTTAAAATTTTTGTTGTCATCTTTTAAAGTGTTCGTACCCCTTTGGATATATTCTTCTTTCAGTTTGGTTAGGTAGACGTAGCACCATATTTTTTTCTTCAGTTACAATTCCTATGGGGTACAAGTTGCCTCCAACGATCTTTACTGCATCTACGGCTTTGTTCCATTTCACGGAAGGAACTGTGACTACAAGTTCGAATTCTTCGCCACCATACAGTGCAAGATCAAAGTAGTTTAGTCCGTGTTCATTTGCAAACATTTGCACCTCTTTTGGGACGGGTATTGAATCAATAATAAATCCCACGCCGCTCATCTGTGAGATCTCGTAAAGCGACCAAGCTAGACCGTCGCTACTATCAATGCTGGAGGACGCGAGACCCCGCTCAGATAGAACTATCCCTTCTTTCAAACGGGCATGAGGTTCATAAATGGCGCGTAAACCCAACTCTTTAGTCCTCGAGTCAGCGCTCAATTTTTCGAATAGTATCTTGAAGCCCATGGCGGTTAAGCCGAAATGTCCAGTAACAGCTACTATGTCTCCAGGATGCGCCCCCCTGCGTGAAACGATTTTATTTCTTTCAACTATCCCAAAAACGGCTCCCGAAACCACAAGATCGGAACACTCATTGGTATCACCCCCCAAGTAATAAAATCCATACTCCCTGCAACCCGCATTTAGTCCCTTAACCAAATCTGCAGCTTCATCCCGAGTTGTCCCCCTCGGAAAACCCAGGGAGAAAACGCCACCCATTGGTTTGGCGCCCTTAGCAACAACATCGCTCACATTCATAACAGCTGCTTTTCGCCCCACCTGCCAATATGTCATACCAGGAGGAACATCTGTTTTACCCACAAGCATATCTGTGTTAACTATCAGAACATCGTTTCCGAAAGGAATCCCCACAGCGTCATCACCATAAGGCAAAACCGCACGCGGAAAGCTATCGATTAAGGTGTGAAATAATTCAATTAATCCACGCTCACCCACATCTTCCACAGTCATTAAGAACCACCCAAAAAGCTGATAAAAAGGAACTGGAGCCCCGGGCGAGGTTTTTGGAGCAGCAGAAATTGCAAGCTCTATCGAACTCGCGACCGTCAGCTTACTCAGACCACACTTTGAATGTGTGATTGTACGAGGCTGCTGCTCTGCCACTGAGCTGTCTCGCCTCTGTTTCAGAGGAACCGAGGCTCACCGAAGGCTCCATCTTTTACTAAAGAGTTCAAAGCATTAATAATCTTTACTATGTGTGTCCAATGTGTCAATTTTTAATGTTAAAAAATCGAAGGATAACTAAGCGGGAAGCGGCATAAAAGATTCATTTAGTTGTTTTGGGAGTGATGGTGCTCCGGCCGGGAGGCTCAAACTAAGTTTAAAGGTTAGCTTAGTTATTTGAACCCGGGTCAAAGGATCGATTGGGCAGATTTTCTTGAGCCCCTTATGCTTGGTCCATTTGGTTTGTTTGACCGGACTACACCACCGGAGCACCCTTAAGGAATGTTTTTCAAACCCATTTTTAAATTTTATTCAAAATTCCAAATATCGTCTCCAACGTGGTGCAGATTCTTTATAGCGGGTCCTTTGCTGGAACTTTTTATGGTTTGTGCATCCATAAGTGCTAGCCCTACGGCTAATGGTTTATCATGTTTTTCATCTGTGACCACGACTAGGGAGAATTGCTTTATGTTGTCGTCGACTTTGACGATTCCTGGAACCATGACGTCGGCTCCTTTGGTGATGAAGCCAACAGCGCCCATATCTACGGTGACTTTTGGGAGTTTTATAGCTCCGTTCAATATGGCTTTAAGGGTGGGAAAAAGTAGGTCTACCATGCGAATAAGGAAGGGAGCCCCATCTACAAGATACAAATGAAGATCGTCTTTCAATACTCCGTACTCTACCTTTTCGGGAATGGAAAAGTTCTCTCCTAAACGCTCTCTTAGCTCCTTTTCCAATTTTTTAATTTCTTTATCGCGTAAGAAGTGACGATTCTTCAACTTCAAGAATACCGCCTCAACATAGACACTAAAACCTTTTTCTCATCCTTATTACAAACTTTCTATTTCCACATGAAATTCTCTAAAATATTATGACTTACTTAAAATAATAAGCTCTAAATATTTCAAAGTTGCGGAAAATGATATTAACCGCCCCAAAAACATATTACTATGGGTATTATATTAGTCCAAGTGTTTATAAAATTGGACTCAAAAAGAATATAATATCCGAACAACAAGATTAAAATATATTTGGATATGACGATTGTAATCCGATATACTTAAATATTAACCTAATTCCAACAGAAAATACACAACCATATTTTTTCTAAAGGAGAGAAAAGCGTAATGAGCGAATCAGGTATAACAAAACCTCTTGACCTACTTAACAGATCACTCGAAGCTAGAGTACTCGTTAAACTCAAAGGAGGACGAGAACTTAGAGGCAAACTCAAAGGATTCGACCTCCACATGAATCTCATACTAGATGAAGCAGAAGAAGTAATAGATAAAGACAACAATAAAAAGGTAGGAACCGTAATAGTGAGAGGAGACAATGTGATCCTCCTCAGTCCTGGAATAAAAACAGAATAAAACATAAAATAATTCATAATAGGGATTGCAATGACTAAAGGAACACCAAGCAAAGGCAAAAGAGACACAAAAACGCATATAAGATGCCGAAGATGTGGAAAACACTCATACCACGCCACAAAAAAGTACTGTGCAGCTTGTGGCTATGGAAGATCCAAAAGATTTAGAAGATACAGCTGGCAAAACAAAAAAATCAGAGGAAATAGACTAAAATAAAGATAAAAAGTGTTTCTAATGGCAGAAAATAGGAGCGCCAATTAAAAAATTAGAGGGTGGGCCCATAGCTCAGCCTGGTATGAGCGCCGCGTTACTCATACCCTACTAACAAGGGCATGAGGGCGAAGGCAAGCTATCCCAAAATCGCGGAGGCCGCGAGTTCAAATCTCGCTGGGTCCACCAATAATAATTAGTTTACCTGCCTTGGTGATGGGATAAGGAAGCTTAATATCAGAGAAGAATATTGGTTTTTATTGGTGTTATTATCTCAATATTTTATGTATTACCTAGTTCCTAGGTTTCTTGGTTATTCTTCACTATACGAACGAATAGGGAAGAGAGACTGGAGACTAAAATCTCAATTATCATTCACCCTAAAAATTTAAATCAACATTAAAAGCCTTATGAATAAAGAGGTCGCGATACAGATTTTTCAACTAGATAAAGATAAGAATACTGTCTTCTCCCTTATGCAGATTTGAGGACATATTTTGTAAGATTTACAATTTAAGCTCACTAATTTATCTTGGGATTCTTTTCAAATTGCAGACATATCTATGTAAAATGCAGAAGAGATGTCAGCCCGAGTAGAATGCTGGGCTTGTGTAGGTTTGATTTAAAAGAGAGGTGGTGGACACTGCGAGATTTGAACTCGCGGCCTCCTGGATGCGAACCAGGCGCTCTTGGATACCGCTTGTTTGGCGGAATCTTCCACTGAGCTAAGTGCCCTTTTTTTGTTATCTTTTTTCTTCTGCAGGAGTTTTTTAGATTTTTGGATATTTTAGCTTTTCTAGTTCAAATAGTTCATCCCTAAACTATTTAAAGCATTTTTGCATATGAGTTGAGGGAACAACAGGTTTTTGGTTGTGAAAACCTGTGATATCTTAATAGATTCGGTTTTACAGTTTTGTAGAAGGGCTTTGAAGTGAACGAACCTAAGCTCAGGAGTAAAAGATGGGATCTAAGTAAGGAATCAGAAATTTGGGAACTTTGGCAGAAGGAAGAAATATACAAGTTTAACACAAACAGCGGTAAACCCATTTTTATTATTGATAATCCTCCCCCATATGTTTCCGGAAGATGGCATGTCGGCGGTGCTATTCACTACGCTGCGATTGATTACATTGCACGTTTCATAAGGATGAAAGGATACGAAGTTCACTATAAGTTTGGCTTGGATCGTAATGGATTACCTGTCGAAGTCAGTGTGGAGAAAGAGTTTGGGATTAAGATGAGGGAGACGCCACGAGAGGAATTCATCGCCAAGTGTAAGCAGTACCTTGATACGGTTGGAGACTCGATACTGAATATTTGCAAAAAACTTGGTTTTTCCAATAATTCTTGGAAGTGGGAAGAAATATACAAAACGGATCATGAAACTTACAGAGCTCTAACGCAGGAAACGTTTATTCAACTATGGAATGAAGGGTTAATCTATGAGGATGATCGGCCGAACAGCTGGTGCACAGATTGTCAAACAGTCATAGCAGATGCCGAAGTAGAACGTAGAGAACAGGTTACTACACTTGTCACAATCAACTTTAAAGTTAAGGAGAGCGGAGAAAACCTACCTATAGCCACTACCAGACCTGAACTGATATGTGCCTGTGACGCAGTTCTAGTTAATCCCGAGGATGAAAGATATAAACAGTTACATGGAAAAACAGCAATTACGCCCCTCTACAATAAGGAGGTACGCATTATTCCGCATCCCTCAGCCAAACCAGAATTCGGTACGGGTGCGCTCATGGTTTGCTCTTATGGAGACATTACCGATTTGAGACATTTTAGAGAATTAAACCTTAAGCCAACATTTTCTATCGATAAAGATGGCTATATGACTGAAGCAGCCGGTAAATACAGGGGCATGAAAGTTGAAGAGGCAAGGAAGGCTATCGTTAATGATTTGAAAAGCCAAGGGTTATTAGTGAGGGAAGAAAAAATCACGCAAAGCCAACCGATATGCTGGAGAAGTAAAACGCCTATAGAATTCGTGGGTATGAAAGAGTATTATCTTAAACAGGTCGACTTCATTGAACCATTAAAGGAGATAACCGAAGACATCATCTGGCATCCACCTACTGCAAAGAAGCTTTGGCTTGATTGGCTGAACTCAATCACTATGGACTGGCCCATATCTCGTCGAAGATACTATGGAACAGAAATACCTATATGGTACTGTAAATCATGTGGAGAGCCACACCTACCAAAACCCGGAAAATACTACCAGCCATGGAGAGAAAAAGCGCCATTCGACAAATGTAAGAAGTGCGGCTCAACAGAGGGATTCATAGGAGATGAACGCACACTAGACACTTGGATGGACTCCTCAATCAGTCCTCTATATATATTAAAATATCCCCATGCATCAAATGATACTGAGTTCTTCGAAAGAGAAATCAAAAGGGATTATGTATCAGACCTCCGACCTCAGGGAAGAGACATAATAGGGACATGGCTCAGTTACTCGCTACTCCGAATATATCAACTCTATAAAAAACCCGCGTTTAAACACGTGTGGATAAGCGGCCACGTAGTAGACGCTGAAGGAAGAAAACTATCAAAAAGCCTCGGAAATGTGATCTATCCAGAACCACTCATCGAAAAATACGGTGCAGATGCAGTAAGACTGTATGGGGCAATGGCAAGCACATTAGGCTCCGATATCAGATTTGATGAGAAACGTCTAGGTGGAATCAGCAGATTCATAAACAAACTGTACAACATAGCTAGATTTATATCCACATTCCCAGAGCCTAAAGAAGACGAAATAAAACTCTCAGCTACAGACAAATGGATAATCTCAGAACTAAACAAACTAATACAAAGGGTAAATGAAAGCTACGAAACATTTGACTTCCATATCGGAGCCGAAGAAATATATAATTATGTATGGAACATCTTTGCAAGCCATATAGTAGAAATGGTTAAAACTAGGGCTTATAACCGAAATCACGACTTTACAGAAATAGAGCAAAAAAACGCAGAATGGACGTTACATCAGTGCCTTAAAACCATACTGAAACTCCTTGCACCAATTACGCCCTTCGTAACAGACTACATATGGAGAAGCATTTACAGTAAAGAAAGCATACACATACAAAAATTTCCAGAAGCCGACCCTAGACTAATACTAACCGAAGACCCGACGCCCATAATAATTAAAACGAACTCCGCAATTTGGAAAGCCAAAAAAGACGCCAACATATCTCTAAAACAACCCATAGAATATGCGAATCTACCAAAAGAACTAGAGCCATTCGCACAAGACCTAAAACAAATGCACAACATAAAACAAGTCACATTCATGGATCAACCCAAACTAAAAAATGTAAAAACCTATCAAGTTGAAGAAAAAGAAATCCAAATCAAAATCTAATAGAAACCAAAATCCTTGACCTACAGGAACCGAAGCGGGGAATCTAATTATAGCATATACTTCTCATACAACCTTTTTGCCATTAGCTCAAAAACATCATCAACTTTTTCTCCAGTCTTAGCTGATGTCTCAAAAAATTCTAAACCCAACTTGGAGGCCAATTCAGCCCCCACAGCCCTAGAAATCCGTCTATCATTTATTAGATCTGTCTTATTCCCGATAAGGAAACAAGGAATGTTGCCACAAATACTCATAACATCATTATGCCAATTAACAATATGTTCGAAGGAAGCTGTATTGGTCACATCGAAAACAATGAAACATCCGCGGGCGCCACTCAAATAAAATCTACGTAAAGTCCTATATTGTTCCTGTCCTCCCAAATCCCAGCAAGCCAATTTGATGGCTCTACGCCTATTATCGTCCCCCTTGAGTTCAACAACCTTAACGGCAAAATCTGTACCCAGTGTGGGGATGTAACTTTCGACGAATCGCCTTTCCGTATATCTTATTAGTATCGAGGTTTTCCCCACATTTGCATCTCCCACCAGTACCACTTTGTACATAAATTCTTCAGTCATTGGTGCTGCCTCAGATTGTTCTTTATTTAGGAATTTTATTTTTCATTGTGATTTTATTTATCATTGAACTTTTAATAATTTTCCTAGTATTTTTTTAAGGGTTTTATTTTTGATTTCTTGTTAGTTCTTCTATTCTTTTTTTGGCGGGTATGTTAAGGGATAATAGTCTTTCCGTTAAGTATTCGAATGGTCTTACGTATGTGGGATTTCGGATCCATATTCCTAGGTCGTAAACTAGGAGTGGTTCCCACTTTCCTATGAAGGTGACTAAACAGTCTTTGCCGTCTGCTATATATGTTCCTATGGGGATTTCTCCGAGAGTCCAGTGGTATATAGTTCCATTTTGGCTTAGTTTTTGGGCTATTTCTAGTGTGTTTTTGTCAATTTTCCATCCCGCGATAACTTCTACTTTTTGTTGGACTTTTTCTTCCAGTATTTTAAATATTCTGTTCGGCTCCTTGTCTGATTTCGTGAATGTAGGAGTTATTATAGAGTGTATACTGTTTCTTGCGCGTTGCAGTATATCTTCTATTATTTCGTTTATTCTCTTTTCTCCATCTATCAACCAAGCAGTGGGTACTCTTCCTGGTGCTACGACTTGCCCTTCTTGGAACCATTTCTTAAGGTTCTGAGCATATTGTTCTTTATTTTTCAGGTCTTTTTCCACATCTGCGAGAACTATGTCGGGAGGGACTGCGGAGTAAAGCGGGGCGCGTTTTACAGCTTCTCTTTCTGCGTATCCTTTTCTTATTAATTTCTTTAGAACTGCATAGACGTTTGGTCGGGGCACTCCTGAGAGGTTTGATAATTGTGTTGGGTTTAGAGAGCCTTCAGTTACTAGTGTTATGTAAACTCTAGCCTCGTAGTCAGTGAAGCCAATTTTTTGCATGAATTCTAGTACCTTTTCTTTTTCTACTGGGCTCATTATACTCACACCGTTTACTTTTACACTGACTATATTAGAGAGAAAGTTTGGGAGTGGTAGTGGATTTAAAGATGGCTTTTAGAATGATTTTATCCCCTTCTGGAACTAAACTTGTAGTAGGTTGCTACTTTCTAGGATATGCTTATTTTTCGGTAATTTAAGTTTTTCTGTTGCATTAATACATCATTATAGGGAATTTATAGTTTTCTTTTTATATTTATTATTATGAAGTATATAGTTAATTTATTTTGAATATTATTAATTTTCTTCTTATAGAAACCAAAATATTTATGTAGTAGAATAACAAAAATATGGATAGAAATATTTGTAGCTTAGCTACATTATTCTCATCCCCCTACCAACCTAAAAATGCCCCCACCACCATCAAATAAAGGAGACCCCCAAACGACAAACTCCCGGAGGAGAGAAAAAATCTTCTCTCCTCCCATCGCTCTGTCAAACCCCAAATTTTTGGGGGGAAAGCACTCTTTTTAATCACTGAAACAATGTAACGATTCTATTTTTGGGGATAAACTTCTTCGCTCTAATTTTTCCAGTAAAAAAGTCTAGGAACGTCCGTCCAATTGGGGGCGAATCTTGTTGTCTAGCTCCACAAAAGTTAATCCTAAAACTAAAAGCACTATCTCATACTTTCCAAAGGCTTACAAAAGTATTATCATACATGTTAATTGTTGAGATTGTAACGTAGTAGTGCTGCGATGCCGCCGAATGCTTGTTTTAGCTGTTGTCCCTCTTCTGTCTCTGGGGATATTATTTCTACATTGGCTCCTGTTTGCTCGGCGAGCTCACCTAATTCATCGATTAAGGGTGTAACCTTTTCGATAGATAGCAGGGAGCTGGCACAATTTGGGCAGCTTCGGCTCTGAGTTTGTTGCTCTAAAGATGGCAATTCACTCTTTTTAATTGTCAATTCTTCTTGGTATTTGCAGTTAGGACAACTAATTATGACACGTAGTATGTCAAGTTCTTCAGATAGCAGTAAGGTATCTACTGCTCCTTGGTTAAGGGCTTTTCGAACTTCCTTTTCTCCATAGGCTACTAAGCTATCGTCCTTCACTAGCTGAGTCAGAAATTTTTGCACTAAAACTTTCTCTTCGGAGTATCGAATGTTTTGAAGTAGGTCTTGGGATTTATCAATTAGTTCGTCGATTCCGGAGCTTCCAGTATATGCTAAATCAACCACGCCTCGAATGACGTTCTTTAAACGATAGTCGAGGTAGCTGCTTTCAGCAAATTTATTTTTTGAGGGACCAGGGCCTCCTATTATTATGCCTTTTAAATCTGGAATTTGGAGGTAAAGTTCATTTGCGTACTCTCCAGCTCGTTTGAAGAATTCATGGCCTGCTTGTTCAATTAGTCTTTCAAATCTTCTTTGTGATTGTCCCCCTGCGTGGTGTTTTCCTGGAGCTCCAGAAGTAATTTTTTTGAGAATTTCCAAATGGTTTCCTTTCAGAATGGCAAAATCTGCTTCAGATCTATCGATTACTATGAGTCCATAGGTGTCTTTTTCAACCAGCATATCCTTAAGGGGATCTAAGAAAAATTTACTATCACAGTGGTATTTGTAGATTTTAATAGGTTCAGGTGGAACAATGGTGATAAGCTCCATTCGCTCTGTGCCTTGGCCGTTGGTAGGAATCGCACCACAGAAAATGACTAAACCAGTAGGTGGAGGTCTGGGCACATTTTTGAGCAGAGCCAGAATTTTTTGAATAGCATCCATCACATTTTTCCTAGTGGATTTAGACTTGATGTTGGAAGCGGTTCCATACTCTTGTTTTAAGTAGTTGGTAACATCGCTGATTTGCCTGTCTGGGGGTATGTATAGGGAAACCAGCTCAGTATGATAACCTCTCTTTTTTTCTAGAGCATCCAATTGCTGTTTTAATTTGTATTTTTCAAACGATGACCTTTTTTTCTGCTCTTGTTGCTCCAATACTGACACCTTCTATATTGTAGTTTGATTAAAAACAGGGGGTAACCCCAAAATTTTTAGAGTGGTAAGCTATGAACACATGAGATTTCCCTACTCGAAAAGTCAAAGTAGTATCTTTAGTTAATAAAGGTAGATAGAGTTAGTTTATCTAATTTTTGGAATCACCCAATTAACTTTTTCAAAGGCATACTAAGCAAATACAATTAACAGTATTAAACCTTTCTTAGCTTCTAGTTTCTTTAAAGTGAAGGGGGTTCTTTAATGGGGAGCCTAATTATTTAAAGGGAGATTCAGCAACATTTAACAAAATATAAAAGATTTTATTATTCGATTTCAAATTGGAGAGTGATTCAACAAAATGAAGATTGTACTAAAAATTGGGGGTTCCTTAATCCAGGACGAATCGGGAAACATTATCTTGGAGAGATTTGCCGAGTATGCCAAAACAATCTTGAAACTCAGAAAAGAAAACATAGACATACCAGCTATTATTCTTGGGGGAGGCAAAATAGCGAGAAAATACATCGAGGCCGCACGTAAACTAGGAGCCCCCGAAGGTCTTTGTGACGAGATTGGAATAAGAGCCGCCCAGTTAAATGCTCAATTGATGGTAGGTGCTCTAGATAGAGAAGCCTATCCCACAATTCCAGACACCTTACAAGAGGTAGCCGGTGCAGTTGCGACGGGAAAAATAGTAGTTGTCGGTGGTTTACAACCGGGACAATCAACTAATGCCGTAGCAGCACTTGTTGCAGAGCGAATAAAAGCAGACATGCTAATAAACGTTACAGACGTAGATGGGGTTTACACCAAAGACCCCAAAAAGGATCCAAATGCCAAAAAAATTGATAAAATCACAATAAAGGAAATCCAAGAAATACTAAGTGAAAAGGGCTTCTCTGCAGGTAAATACGAGTTATTCGACCCAGTGGCATTAAAGATTCTAGAAAGATCAAAAATTCCTGCATGGATAATTAGTGGGGAAGACCCCCAGAACATACTGAAAGTAGTTGCGGGGGAGAATATAGGAACAAGAATAGTATACTAGTCTCAGGTGAATTCGTTTTGAGAGAATTAGAGCAAATTTTCGGTAGCTTGGCTCAAACTCGAATATTACAGTTCCTACTAGAAAATAAAGGCAAAGCCTTTAACTTATCCGAAATTGCAGAAAACACAAAAGTAGCCAATAGCACAGTGGGAAGAGTAATAAAAAAACTCCTAGACCAAGATTTAATTGAAGAAATAACAAGATGGAAACAAATGAGAATCGTAAGATTAAACAACGAAAGTGAAAAAACAAAAATCTTACTAAAGTTCCTAGAAGACATTAAAAAGACAAAATAAATTTATGAAGATGCTTCAAAAACAAAACCAGTATGGAAGATATTAATTAAACAATCTGAAAGATGCTCCTGTCGATTGATAACATTATGTTTATGTATAAGTTAACACATGTCAAAAGGTTTCTTTGAATAATCGCTAACAGGAGGGGGTAAATTAGAAAAAAATCTAAAAGACAAACAATTATCCTTTCACATAATATGCAGAATTAAGTTTTACAATATTGCTCTACCATGACAGTTATTCTCCAGTAGGATCCTTTTACCCATTTGAATTAGTAATAATAAATAGCATTAAAAGATATGTCGGTACCCCAGTAATATGTTTTTAGAGCAGATTGTTTGAGCGTAAAAAAAGCGGGTTAAATAAGGGGAAGAAGGTTGGTGCAGGGCAGGAGAGTCTCGGGAGATGAAGCCAATCTCCATTCGAACTCCTGAACCCCTACGGGACTGGATTTCTTAACTATTTGTTGTTTTTCTCTTTGATCTTGAGTCCAGCGCCGTTGACCTGCTTGGCTAGCCCTGCAACCATTTCTTCTAGGCTTTCTTTATGTTGTTTGTTTTAAATATTTGTCGGGTGGAGTCTATAAGGATTATTAATATATATTTAATGTTGCCATTTAAGGATTTAAAAGTCTTGGATATACTGTTAAAATTGCTCAAATAGTACAATAGTGGATACAGTTCAAATTTGAGCGTAAAAATATCTTCAATTTTTGTTTACATTTAGGAGGTGTAAATTATGAGAAGTGGTGAGGTACATAATAAAGGTGAGATTTCTCTTATGGATATTATTGGTGAAATTAGGAAGAACCCGAATATTAATAAGGCTGGCGCTATTGCCTGTTTTATTGGGATTGTTCGTGGCGAGTCGCAGGAGGGAGTTCCTGTAGAAAAGCTAGAGTTGGAAGCATACGAGGAAAAGGCAAACGAAACACTAACTGGTATCTGTGAGGATATTAAACGTAGGGAAGGTATAATTGATGTGCATATTCACCATAACGTTGGAGAATTTGGTGTAGGTGAGGAAGTGGTGTATGTGGTAGTTGCTGGAAAGCATAGGAAGGAATTGTTCTCGGCGCTTATCGATGCTGTGGAGAGATACAAGAAAGAAGCTCAAATATGGAAAGCTGCCTAGGAATAAGCAGCCCATAAAAAGGAGTATACTTTAAGTGGAGCTCGCTGGGTGAAGGAATAATCTATCACATATCATTATGTGGGAGGCGTTTTGATTGCTGGTTGGTGTGATTTCGGATAGTCATGATAGGATTGAGGCTATTCGTGCTGCGGTTGAGCTGTTTAATTCGGAATCTGTTGAGTTGGTGCTTCATGCGGGGGATATTGTGAGCCCTTTCAGTGTTAGGGAATTTGAGAAATTAAGGTGTAAAATTATATGCGTTACTGGTAATAATGATGGTGATCGGGCTGCTTTGAGAAAATTTTTGGGTAGGTTTGGTGGAGAATTGAGGGACGGTTTTTGTAAACTTGATGTTAATGATAGGAGGGTGGCGCTTATACATGGAGAATTTCCCGAAGTTGTTGAGGCACTTATTCTGTCTGGGAGGTATGATGTTGTAATTAGTGGTCATAGTCACGAGGCGTATATTAGGGAGCAGAATGGAGTTTTGGCACTAAATCCGGGTAGCTGTAGTTACCCTATTGTGAATGGAGTTGTGACCATTGGGAGGGGAACAATTGCTATTCTGGATCTGAGGGGTATGAGAGCGAATCTTATAACAATTTAGAGATGCCTTAGGGTCGAGTTAGAGCGGCAATAAAGTTTCCGGGGGTTCCATGTAAATCTGGTTCGAATCGGATGGTTTTTCTTGCCTCTGAGAAGTAGCGTGATAGCCCTGGAGAGCCAAAGGTTTTGGATAGGTCTTTGAGTTCTAGTCCGAGTTCTTCTAGGCAATATTTTATGTTTAGTTCATTTTCTTCGACTGTCAGGGTGCATGTGCTGTAGATCATTGTGCCTCCTGGCTTCAATAATTTTGCAGCGATCTTTAAAAATTGGCGTTGATATGCCGATGTGGATATGATTTGTTTCTCGGTGGTGTTGTCATAGAGTTTTGGTCTTACTCCTATTGCGGTGCAAGGCGGATCTACTATGATTCTGTCCGCTTTAAGACATGGGTATTTTTTATTTAAGATTCGGGAATCTAAATTTATTGAAATTACGTTTTTGATTCCTAGGCGTTTTATGTGACTTCTGAGTTTTTCTATCTTTTTTTTGGAGCGGTCTAATGCAAGAATTTTGCCAGTGTTCTTCATTAATTGGGCAGTGTGTGTAGTTTTTCCTCCGGGCCCTGCGCACATGTCGATTATGAACTCATCTTGTTGTGGTTCAAGAAGTATGCTAGCAATAATTGCTGGGAGACTTTGAAAGTAAATTAATCCTTGGGAATAGATCCAAGAATCTTTCAGGTTGGGAACTTTGTATATGGACTTTGTTGTTTTCACCGCAACACCATTTTTTCTATTCATTATGTCCTTACTATCCATTACCGCCACCCCCTCTGCTACCTTTAATCCAGATCGATCCTCAATTACGACAGGGTCATTTTTCTTTATTCTTTCGAGTTTAATTATTCCTGAAGAGTATAGGTCAGAGCCTTGCATTACAGCTTCACATGCGAATTTATCTGCGATAACTTTTTTTCCTATTGCTTCTATTGGAAATGGACCTTTAACTTCTAGGAGAATGGCCTCACTAATGTCGGGGTGGATTTTAGCACTTATGGAAGACTGTTCTAATTCTCTTAACACATGGTTGGCGGATGTTAACAGAGTGTTTATTCTAATTGAGAAAATTCGGCTTGGTGTTTTCAATTCTTTTATAATTTTTTCTGCCCTTGTGTATCCATAGTATTCGATTAGTCTAGAAACCACACTTGGAGAATAATTATACTGACTAGAGAGTTGGGCAGTCTCATCCAATTTGAATATTCACTCTCTTACATGGTGGTGAGTTAATTTTGGCGCCTTTTTTCTGTAAGGATATTGAAGAATGAAAAATGCTTTTAATTGACTTTTTTTGATATCCGTCTCTTTATGTCTCCACCACATATTTCACAAACTTTCTCAGAATAGATGGCGGGATATTGTTTTTTACAGGAAACACAATATTTTACCCAATGGAAGCGTTGTTTCACACCTTCTCTAATTACAGTTTTGAAGGGTATACCTAAAGTTTTTGCAGCGTTTTGAAGAGAGTAATCGTCCGTGACTAGTATGGGATTTTTATTTTCATTCTTTAAATCGAGAGCCAGAGCTAGAATATGAATATCTACTGAAGATAGGGTAAAATCGTCACCTGTACTTTTCGCTGCATCACTCGCAACTCTAATTGAAGCGGGTGTGGGTTCTCTAACCTTTACTAGGTTGTTTGATACGGCTAAGTTTAGAATTATACGTGAGCGGTTATCTATTACCTCCTCAAAGACCTCGGGCACTATTAGATGTCTAGCGTTTGTCAAATTGGGATTATAACCACCAATTAGTGCGGAAGAATCCAAAACGTAAATTTCATCTTTTTCGTCCATAACTACATGATCCTCTGTACTTGTCTGATATTTAAAAGACTCAGATTTTTGTGGTGGAGGGTAGCTAACGATTCTCATTAAATGTGAAAAACATTTTCAAGATTTGTCTCAGGTATTTGACGTGAGTAGGTTTTTAAAGTAAAGAAATTATTTGGAAGAGAAATAATGGGTTTACCATTCAAAAAAGGGTATTAACATACAAAACGGGGGGTAGTTAGCCCTTTATTCTCATTAATTTTTTCTTACCCATGACACTCCAGTATTCTGCTTCTGCACCTTCTTTAAGCTTTGATACCAACTCTTCTTCTTTAGGTTTAGGAATCTCAAAGGTTTCATAGGTTTCCAAGTCCATTAGCATGACAGTGTTTTCTCCGACAGATATCACTTGACCATTCCTTTTGTCAATCAATGGAACCTCAACCTTGGAGTCACCAGGAAGTACTATGTCTTTTTTGGTATCATCAAAAAGGTTCACTGCCACTATTCGTGTTTTGGCGTGACCATGCTTTCCTGATTTTGAGGTTGCTGTACTTACAACTTTGTAAGGCTCATTGTCAATTAGAAGGTATGAGCTAACTTTTAGTTTCGAAACCTCAGTTATTTTTTTAGACATTTATTTCCACCTGCACGTATTCATTAAGCTAGAGGAATAACTAAAGTAGTATTATAATTAGTCTATTTGTATTTTTTGTTTGGTTATTTTTTTGGGTAGAAATATACGCAGTATGCCTCCTTTAAATTCGGCCTTTGCCTTTTCTGGATCTATCCTGCTCGGTAGTTTTATTGATTTGTGATAACAGTTGAAGGATATGTCACGCTGTATTGTTCCCCAGCGTTCGAACCGTATAGAGTTTCTCATTTTTGCGTCTATGTCCAGCGTATTTTCTGTAGCATTTATAGTTATGTCTTCTTTATCCACGTAGGGTAAATCTGCTGTAACTACTATTTCCTCGGGGTACTCTTGAACATCGACGAGGGGAACAAGGCAGCACCTTTGTGGATCCCAAGAAGGCTCAGTAAATCTAAAGGGTCTTAATATCGAGTAGAAGGCCTCATCAAATCTTTTCTCAAACTCTGAGATATACTCCATAAATTGTTCAAAAATATCTTTTTTCTTTTCAGACATCGGTTTCCCTCCTATGAATACATTGCAGGTAAATCATACTCCTGCGATTTGCCCATAGATTCAAGCTGCTCAGCAGTTCTTTTCATAAGATCTCTTGATTTGATGCGGATTTCCTCAGCCTTTTCTAGGAGAGCACCAACATCAATGTTCATTTTCAATACTTTATTGATGACTTTAACAATTGACGCCGCAGCGCCAGGATCTGGATAGTTAGGGAAGCTCTGTGCTAATAATGCCAGGCAGGGTATATTGTGTTTTGCACAGTCCATCAATATGCTGGCGTAGGGCCCTGCCATAATACCCTCCTCTAGGCGTTGTAGGGAGAAATCATCAATTATCTTATTGGCGAAATCGTTTGTAGCCACGGTATAAACATCGGGTTCATCGATGGCAATTCTATTTGGCACTGGGATGCCTGCGAGCGGCATTACCAGACTTACCTTTTTATCTATTAACCATTTTGTTATTGCATGAGATATGGAATTAACTGCTAGTGGAGGTACGGGAATTTCAGATAAGAATAATAGGATATTATCTTTTTGATAAATTCGGAAGGGGTGATATATTTTGCTCCCATGCAGAACAATTACTGGTGGAAACAGGTCAGATTCAAGATGAGCGACAATCTTCATATCTAGAGTTTCTACAATGTGAGATGCAGATATCATTCCAACTAAACCTACGTCAGGGAGACCGATTAGAAATTTTGGTTCACGCACTTTTACAGGGACATCCTCAATAATTTCGACAGAATCTTTTGCCTCCATAAATTCCTCACCGCCAAAAGTTATTAGACGCTAAACCTCGTAATAATAAAGCTATGTTATTAGTATATTCCGCCACTATTTTAGACTTTCCATGGTAATAATAGGATATTCAGATTTTTTAGGGCTTTACCCCTCGTTTCGTGTCTCCGAATTGAGGGAGACATTCTATAACGCCTTTTTTCAGTACAAATGGCAAACAGTTTACATTGACTATTTACAGCTTAGAAATTGCTTGCGTTTAACCGACTTGTAGAATAAAAAGTTTCAGAAGGACAGGAGTAATTATGCTGAAAATGGGTATATTATATTTGGAATATTTAGTTGGTGTAAAATAGGTGTTTTTTATTCGAGCTCTGCTAGCATTTTTCTTATCAATTTATTTGTAATTTCGGGATCTGCTTTTCCTCTTGTTTTGTTCATAACCTGTCCAACTAAGTAATTCACGGCGTTAGGGTCTTTTTTAGCGTCTTGTACAGCCTTGGGGAATTCTTTGAATACTTCGTCAACAATCTTTTTTATTTGAGCTTCATCACTAATTTTTAAGAGGTTTTCTCTTTTTATTATGGTTTGGGGGGAGTCTCCTGTGCTTACCATTTTGCTCAGAAGTTCTTTGGCTATTTTACCGCTTATTTCACCTTTGTCTATGAGCCTTAACATGTCTGTTAGGTGTTTTGGTTTTATTTTTGATTCGGAAATTTCGATTCCTAAATCCTTTAGGTTGCGGGTTAAATCCGTCATAATCCAATTGCTAATTTTTTTAGCATCGGGATACAAACGACAGCATTCTTCAAAAAAGTCTGCAAGTGCTTTTGAGTTTGTGATTACTGTGGCGTCATACTCAGGTACGCCATACTCTTTTACGAAACGTATTTTCCGCTCGTCTGGTAGCTCTGGCATTTTGGACCGAATCTCTTCAATCCAAGTTTGTGAGATTTCTACTGGAACTAAATCAGGCTCGGGGAAATAGCGGTAATCGCTTTCGGTTTCTTTTGTTCTGAGGGATATTGTTAATCTTCTATCAGCATCCCAGTGCCTTGTTTCTTGCTTTACGGTTGACCCCCTCCTTATTAGCTGCTTTTGTCGAATTATTTCGTATTGCAATGCCCGTTTTACCTCTAAAAATGATGTGATGTTTTTTATTTCGACGCGTTTTCCATCTTGGAGGGAAATGTTTGCATCGCAACGCATCGATCCCTGTAGGTCACCATTAGAAACTCCTAGATGTTCTATAATGGAGCGAAGTTTTTGTAGAAAAAGCCGCGCCTCATCGGGCGAGTTAATGTCTGGTTCTGTGACTATTTCCAATAAGGCAATGCCTGCTCTATTAAAGTCAACGAGGGTGTAAGGTGAGCTATCGATAGTTCCATAATAAGACAAACGGGCAGGATCTTCTTCGAGTTGCACTCTTTTAATCCTAACTTTTTTGACTGTTCCATTAACTTCGAAGCTAATAATTCCGCCAGTAGATAGGGGAACTCCACCAGCTTTATCGTATTGTGAGATTTGAAAATTTTTAGGCATATCCACATAAAAATAATTTTTGCGGTAAAATATTGTGCGGTGGGAAATTGTGGAATTTAAGGCAAGGGCTACCATTATCGCGAAATCGATTGCTCTTTTATTCGTAACAGGCAAAGATCCCGGTAGACCAAGGCAGATTGGACACACAAGAGTATTAGCTTCTTTGCCCCTGTAGTCTGAAGAGCACCCGCAGAAAAGTTTAGTTTTTAGAGCGGTTATTTGAATATGTATTTCCAATCCAATTTTGACTTGGTCTTTTTCGAGGTTAATTGATCTTTGGGTGTTAACCAACTCTTTCACCAACTTAGTACCAGATTTTATGTCATGGATCGTTTAGAATAATCTTTGAAAGTATCCTAGTTCAGGATAAATTTTCAAAGGTTTGGTTTTTTTCTATGAAAGGGAGTATTCTGTTCATAGGAGTATGCTAGCCGTATTATGGTTTCTTCGTCGAAAAAGCGTCCTATAATCTGCATCCCCACAGGTAAATTGTTTACAAAACCGCATGGAACAGAAATTGAGGGAACACCGGCTAGGTTTATTGGAACGGTATCTATATCAATCATGTACATACTCAGCGGATCTTCGATTTTTTCGCCAATTTTAAAGGGGGGCGTTGGCATTGTAGGAGCAATAAGGGCGGAATATTTTGATAGGGCTTTTTCAAAATCATTTTTTATCAATGTTCTAATTTGGAGCGCCTTAAGGTAATACTTATCATAATATCCTGCTGAGAGGGCAAAGGTTCCAAGGATTATGCGCCGTTTAACTTCTGGTCCAAATCCCTTTTGGCGAGTCAGGCTAAAAACCTCATTCCAGTCGGCATCATCTTTTTCCGCCCGAAAACCATAACGGATACCATCAAATCTGGCTAGGTTTGAACTCGCCTCACACATTGCTATTAGGTAGTAAGTGGGAATGGAATAAACAATGTGGGGCATAGATATTTCGTCATAATGGGCGCCTAAATCCTCAAATTTGTGAATGGCGTTCCAAACAAGTTTTTCTACAGCACTATCTGTTCCTTCACCAAAAAATTCCCTTGGAACCCCAAGTGTAAGGCCTCTAACATCGTCGACTAAAGCATTCATGTAATTTTTATTTGGGAAGGGCGCGGAGGTGCTATCGCGGTAATCATTTCCATTGATTATGCTCAATAACAAGGCGCAGTCTGTAACGTCCTTTGCCATCGGGCCTATTTGCTCTAAGCTATTAGCATAAGCCACAAGCCCATAGCGGCTTACTAGTCCGTAGGTCGGTTTTAATCCAACGATGGAACAGAAACTTGCCGGACACCTTATGCTACCACCAGTGTCGCTTCCAAGGGCTAGTATTGTTTCATCCGCCGCTAAGGCGGCTGCGCTGCCTCCTGAAGATCCTCCAGTAACATGTTCTAATGACCAAGGATTACGAGAGTAGCCAAAAGCGCTATTCTCAGTGGAGGAGCCCATAGCAAATTCGTCCATGTTGGTTTTGCCGATAATTATGGCGCCTTCTTTTTTAATACGCTCAATTACTGTGGCATCGAATGGCGGAATATAATTTTCAAGAATCTTTGAGCCACAAGTAGTAACCTTATCTTTTGTAGAAATAATGTCTTTAACCGCAATGGGTATACCGCTTAGCTTCCCTACGGTCTCACCCCTCCGAATTCTTTCATCGATTATTATTGCCTCCTCTAGAGCAGAATCTCGAAATAGTGAGATATATGCATGTATCTTTGACTCGAATTTATGTATACGTTCAAAAACCGAGTTTACTATCTCCTCGGAAGAAACTTCTCTTTTATCTATCATTTCTTTAAGTTCATGACAGGTCAATTCACTGTAATCCACCATTGCGGGTCACTTTTAGTGGTGAGTGAAGGCTTCAGATGATTTTTGGAGCTTTTATGAAAGAGTCTTCTTTTTGTGAAGCATTTCTCAAAGCATCTTCTTTGGGTAAGGAGGGCTCAACCTTATCTTCTCTCAGAACATTCACTAAATTTAGAACGTGGTAAGTAGGTTCGATATTTGAGGTATCTATCTCATTAATTTTCTTGAAGTAGTCTAGCACTTCGTTTAATTGCTTTGTGAAGGCTTGTTTTTCTTCTTCGGTTAACTCTATCCTCGCAAGCCAGGCCACATGTTCAACTTGCTCTTTTGATATGGTTGAGTTTCTAGCCATTTTAACCACAAGCGTTTAACTATTTGAGGACTAGGATACGTTAAAAAGAGATTAATTTAAAGATTCTCACTTTGCTATTAGCTCAGCCAGCTTAACATTTAAATACCCACTGTCTTTTTGCCAAATTTTCTCAGATTCGACTATTTTTATAATGTTTTTAAAAAATGGTGCATCTAGTACTAGGGTTTCATATTCTCCTCCCTCCCCTGACAAGTTTACTCCATACTTTTTATTTAGAGTAATTAAATCTTTTAGAGAGAATTCGTCCAGTTTGCGTCCTAACCAACTTTCATCGAAGCCTAGAGCGAATACGCCAGTAAAAATTATATTAAAATCACGTTTTATCATTTCTTTCAATATGAGTATTGGATCTTTATGCCAAAGTGGGTTTATGCTATGCAGTCCCAATTTGTCTGCGACAAATTCTATGTGTGACCTCTGATACTCGCTGGCAATAGCGCCAGAAACAATACCATCAATATCCAATTGTTGAATCACGGCTTCCAAGTCCTTAACCTCTTCATCTTTAATCCCAGAAGATTGCCTTATAACATGAGGCAAACCTGCCGCTTTAGCCTGAAGCCGAGTTAACTCGATATTAGGCACATGAAACATATAACTATCTGCTCTCTTGGGAAAAATAGACACTAAGGCCTTAATGGTATAAGATTGATCAATACACCACTGGGTAGCATAACTTGAATCTTTTCCGCCACTAAATAAGACAACCACATTCAATTATTATACACCCATAAAGGACCATACTATTATAATTATATCGTCTCGGAAAAAGGACATCTTAGCGGTCTGTTAGAAATACTATCGCACTGTTTAATACTTTGAATGTATTGGAACTTAAGTTTTTTGAAAATTTGATTTTTGGAGGATCCGAATCTCTAATATGGGCGCCGAGTTGATACTTTAACATACAAAACGGGATATATTCTATATATTTAGGTAACATTCCAGGTTTTGGGAAAAATTTGCTGGAGTCCTCATTTCCCTCTTTTAACATCTTTCCATAGAAAGGGGACGAGTATTTGCAGAGGCAAAGAAACATCCCAAAAAAATAAGCCAATACCGCCGAATAGCATTTTGATTAAACATATGGAATTGTTTGGCTGCCCTGGCAAAAGGGGGCGGTAAGGCTCCAAAAGTCAGAAGAAAGACAATATCAGATTTTTTGAAGAGCCTTCGCCACAAGGAAGAGAAACCTAAATTAGAGCCCTTTCGAAAAAGTAGGAATGTTCTGCCAGACTGGTTTCATGAGCGGAATACATAATGTTAAACGAAACTTCTATAACAGAACATTATTTATTTCCTAATACATAATGTTAATAATTACAGTGAGCATGGTTAAAAATAACACCGCTTCGCTTTTGAGGACGTGAGTATAATGGTCTTAGAGAAATTGGGTGAAGGTCTTAGGAACGCGATAAATAAGATTCTGCGTTCAAATGTGGCAGATAGAGAAGCTGTCGAGGAATTAGTTAAAGAGCTTCAGAGAGCGCTGCTAATGTCTGATGTAAACGTGGAACTTGTTTTTGAGTTAAGCGAGAGGATTAAGAAAAGAGCTCTTGACGAGACATTACCTCCAGGCATAAGTAGAAGAGAGCATATTGTGAAAATAGTTTATGACGAGTTAACCAATATTCTCGGTAAAAAAGCGTATCCTCTTGAGATAACTCCGGGAAAAGCAAATATTATCATGCTCGTAGGGATCCAAGGTTCTGGTAAAACAACTACAGTTGCTAAACTCGCAAGGTACTTCACTAAAAGAGGCATAAAAACAGGGGTGGTTTGCGCCGACACATTCCGTGCTGGTGCATATGAACAACTCTATCAGTTAGTTAGTGAATTGGGTGTAAAATTTTATGGAGATCCAAATAGTAAGAGTAGTGTCTCCGTAGCCAAGAAAGGAATAGAGGTACTGCAAAAAGAGGGGTGTGAAGCGATTATCGTTGATACTTCGGGAAGGCATAAGGAGGAAAAGGGGCTAATGAAGGAAATGCAAGACATAGCAAAGGCCATTAATCCTCAGGAGATAATATTGGTGGTGGATGGAACCCTTGGGCAACAAGCATCTGTTCAAGCCCGAGCTTTTAAGGAAGCTACAAATATTGGGTCTATAATTGTCACCAAGTTGGACGGTTCGGCTCGTGGGGGTGGCGCTCTTTCGGCAGTAGCAGCTACGGGAGCTCCAATTAAATTCATAGGCAATGGTGAAAAGATTGAAGACATTGAGAGTTTTAACCCAACCGGCTTTGTGGGGCGCCTATTAGGAATGGGCGATTTGCAAAGTCTTCTAGACAAAGTTAGAGAGGCGGAATTAACGCCGGATAAGGAGGCGGCTATGGCGTTTTTGAGCGGAAGGTTTACTTTAAAAGATTTTTATAATGCTATGGAGCAACTTAAGAAAATGGGTCCCGTAAGTAAAGTTTTGGAACTTTTAGGAGTTGGCGCCAAATTCCCAAATGAGTTAAAGGATGTTGCTGATGATAAAATGAAGTACTGGAAGGTGATGATGCAATCAATGACTAGGGAGGAACTGGTTAATCCCAAGCTAATCGACCGTTCTAGGATAATTCGAATTGCTAGAGGATCTGGAACACAACCGAAAGAGGTCAAGGAATTAATCGACCAGTATTTTGCAGCTAAAAAAGTAGCAAAGATGATGGGAAAGCAGAGGTTAAGAGGGAAACATGGAATGCAGATACCTCAAGGTATATCGCCAGAACAGATAAAGAAGTGGAAAGGAAAATTAGCATGAGAATTTTCAGCGTCGTGTTAAATAGTATTTCTACAATTAACAAAAGAAAACTTGATTTGGGACTTGTGGATAACACTATTTCAAGGCTTGGAGCATGTATAAGAGCTGCTTTTTTTCTTTCTCATGGAATCAGAAAAGATACAGTTCTCTATATTATAGTTAAAGATGAAAATTACACTATCAAGTTAGTGGGCAGTGAGTTAAGATATTTAGGACCAGACATAAGATCTACTTCTATTCTGTTAATG
>CAZECW010000141.1:0-5159 GCA_964510585.1 uncultured archaeon
TGCGTCTTGTTTAGCCTCTTAAGCCCAAGCCAAACCCTTCAGCTACCAACAACTATTTATATACCATACTTTCAAATAAACTTTCTGGCGATTCATCCCCACGACTAAAGTCGGGGGCTTTCTCGCCAAGGTTTTGTAAAATTTTTGGATTGAGCATTAAAAATGAGCAAATGGATATTATCTAAAAGGCTTTTGAGGCTTGATGGGCTTTAGTAGGCTTAGTTTGTGCTTTTTTTGGTTGCAAGCTTTACTCGGGGAATTATGTGGTATATTTCGTCTTTTTGCTTCTGACTCTTTTCGCTTGTTTGTTCCATTTCAGTCTTTTGCTCTGGCTCCTCCTTACTCAACTTGAATATTCCCATCTTTTGTTTTGGCTCCTCGTCTTGGCTTTGAGAGGGGCTGGGAAAGGTGGGATTTGGAGGATGTGCGGGTTCGGAAGTAGAGGTAAAGCTTGGTTGGCGGGGGATTAATTCCTTTTTCGAAGCGGGGAGTGAGGGGGAGGGGAAAAGGTCTTTTGAGGAAGTACTTGGCGAGGGTTCCAATGTGTCATAGAGGCTACGGCCGATGGCAGAGATTTGAGAGTCTTCTATTCGGTCTTTCACTTTGGCAGAGGGTTTTTGAAGGTTAATTCTTTCATTTTCGTCTTCGGGGAAAATTCTTCTGAAACCGTAAAGTTCCTGGATGATTATTTTCACTTGCTGTTCCAAGACTTTGAAGCGACGGTTTAGGTCTGACACTTCCTCAAATAGGATTTTGGTCATGTTCTGAATGTTTTCCTGATTTTCCCAATAATTTCCCTTCAAAGCTTTACCTTTCTTGGACAGAAACAATTTTCCCACCTTTCCTTTATCTCGTAAATAATGGTTTTACTAAAAAAAGTGTGTGAGATGAGGATGTTACACCAATAGATTTAGCAATCATCCACCAGAAACAGAGGCATCTGAAATCTGTTAATGGTTTTGCCCAAACACTATGCATCCTTAACAACACAGACAAACTAATCAAAAAAGAGCCCCAATCAAAAGGTTCCCACAGTGTTATGGAACATTGACTGGATCAACTTTTAAACCGTTTTCTTGATGGAAGATTTCCCTTTATCTTCAAAGCATAATAGATTAGTAGGGAGCTGTGATTACATACAAATATTAATTAATCCTTGGAGGGGGATTAAATTTTTGGGAGTGTTTGTTTAAGGGCTATTTTTCCGGTTCATGGGAATGTTTGGTTATCGAAATGGGGTTTAAAATGTTTTACTCTTCATATTTAAAATAATTGTGTAGCTTTGCAACAAAAAATTTATATACCTAATTGTACATACCTAAATACAAGACATTTGGGGTGGTGTTTTGCTAGAAAAAGCAATCTCCCTAATAAAAATGGCCGAGAGTCTTAAGTTTGCGTTGGAGAAGGGATGGTACGATAGGGCCCTACTACTAGCTAACGGAATCCAAAAAATTGCGGAGTTGCTCGAAACAGAAATTGGAAACACCCAGTTAATCATACAATCAGTTAGAATGTCCCAAGAACTCCTAACCCTATACGAGACATCAACCTAACCTAATAATAAATCACCGAAAAGTTTCTTAATACTAATTTTGTATTTAAAATAAACACAAATATTTAACAATCCTAACTAAATAAGATATCCACCATCCCAACCGAAACGATCGATGAAATTTCAAATATTAACTGTTTGGATAAATTTTAAATAGGTTTTACAATCACGTTTCTATCATTTTAGGTGATCTGATGACCGTTAATAATTCTGCGCTTCTTAAAATTAAGAATCTTTTTCTAAACTGTCGGATGAGGAACATTGCTGGTTGGACTAGCCTGGTGGTAATTGGCTGGGCTGCAACATTCAGTCTGGGAAAATTCCAAAGCATATTCCAAGTTGCCTTCAACGCCTTACTACATATGATTCCCATTGCTGTTTTCGCCTTTTTTCTAACCGGTTCCTTCTTCTCCATAAATAATGCGTTCGATGTGCAGGAGGACATAAATGCCGGGAAGACCAGCAACCTTGTAGCAAGAGGGCTTATCACCAAAAAAGAGGCGATATTATTCAGTATTGTATTAGCCATGGCTTCTATAGCCTTCTTCTCCTATATTGGTGGATTCTTGGGATTTTTGTTTTCAGTCACCTGTGTTGTGCTGGGTTTCCTCTACTCTGTACCTCCGGTTAGATTTAAAAAGAGGCCGGTAGTTGACTTGATATCTCATGGTTTATTTTTGGGTTCGCTATTAATTTTGATTGGCGCCACAACCTATGGTGGAACACTGAATAGAACCGCCTACTTCTTTGCTGTGGCTTTCTTCATAGTTTCGTGCCTTTTTCAGATGCAAAACCTTCTGGGAGACTACTTTGTGGACAGAGACTTGGGCATCAAAACTACCGCAGTTAGTTTACGCTCGTGGGAAAGAGGGAGATACTTCTTCCTTGCATTTGCCATTATAGGCACCATTATAACCATCACTTTTGGATGGTACCTTGTAATTGATTGGAGAATAATCTCCTTAATGGCGTTAATTAAGTCTATAAACATATTAGTATATCTGCCTTTGTTTTCAGTATACAAAATATATCTATTCCAGCTCAAGTTTCAACCAGCCATACTTATGGCATGGGGAGCAACTATTTTGTTAGTCACGTTAATTGTGACTTAACTGCAACCACAGCTCACTTTCTTCTTAGCTACTTAAAAAGCACAATTTTGCTCTACAATTTACCGCGATGTGTTCCACTTGGCATGCTGGTTTTTCCAAAAAGTTTGAGGGGAAAGTTAGGAGGGCCTAAAGGGGGATAGTGGTAAAGGTTTTCTATCAAACAAATTTACTTCTTAATTTTTCCTTGTATGTACTCGTTTAACATTTTTTCTGTTTCGTTTAGTGGGTAGTACTTTGGTGGTTTTTTAAATCCGTATGCGCAGAGTGTGTCAATTGTTCCATACACTTTTCTGTCGAGCGCTAACTTCACTCCTCTTATCACATCAAGCAGTATTGATGATGAGTTAGGTGCATCCACTGTTCTGAGGGTGATGTCTATTTTAACAGGTGTGTTATTAAAATATCTTCCGCTTATCCAGAAATAAGAGTCCCTTGTGTTCTTCATGAAGTCTACATAGTCTGTGGTTCCCGCCACTATGGGAACCGCATAGGGTACAGCCTCTTGAATGGCTTTCCTCTTAACTTCCCTTTTAATGTCGCCACGAGCCTTCTCAAGCGTAACCAAAGATTCAACTCCCCCACCAATGTCTAACTGGTATGTTTGGTCTATTTTTACGCCTCTTCTGACCAGTAGGTCGAGTATAGTTTTGTGTAGAATAGTGGCGCCGATTTGATTCATAATATCGTCTCCAGCTAGGGGAAGTTTTGCTTCTTCAAACCTGGAAGCCCACTCTTTATCGCTTGCTATGGCTGTTGGTGTCGTGTTAATGAAGGCGCATCCGGCCTTAATTGCTTGCTCTGCGTACCATTTTGATGCTTGCACCGCACCTGTGGGGAGGAAGTTTACCACTATTTCTGTTTTGCTCTTTTTCAACTCTTCGCTCACATTTACACTCGGTCTCTTGTCCACCTTAATTTGGTCACGCAGGTACTCTGCGATACCATCCATCACTTCTCCCTTCTGAACAGTTACGCCCAGAGTATTTACATCACTCACTTTTTCGTAACGATTGGATGGCGCAAAAATGGCTTCAGACAGGTCCTTACCCACTTTCAGGGAGTCTATGTCAAATGCTGCGGTGAACTCTATGTCGCTCGGCTTGTATCCTCCGAAGTTATGAAATTTCAGTCCTACAAAATCTCCATTCCTGTATGAGCTAACTCCCTGAACTAGCGAAGAACAACAGTCACCTACTCCAACAACTGCAACCTTGATTTTAGGCATTGAACTCACCTTCCCATTTTTATTAACTCGTTCTATTATTTGATGTTTAAACCATTATTTTGCTCAAAAGTTTTTCCATTTCTCGAAACTTTTTTTCATAATTAGTTATTTAATTTTTTTACTTAGAACAGTGTACAGGGGGGTAAATAGGTTGTAGATCCACTCCAAAACTCTACTTTTTCTTACTATTCTCATAATGCCAGAGTTTGGTAAATGCTTGTCCCACTTGGGTGAATTTATAATTGAGCGAAATTTAACCTTTGAGAGTAATTCTACAAGGTTCTCGTAAGAAACAAGTTTAACAGGGAAGCTTGTCCCCAATCCCGACATGCGGATAAAAACATCAGCAAACCTCTTAGGCAGCAGCGTAATACCCAAAAGGCCAGTGTGTGATTCTCTGGGATATCGCCTATTAGGAGTTGTGAGATATAGGTGTCCTTCAGTCTTAAGTACACGGTATATTTCTCTTATCAGTTTTTCTTGTTCATCCAGATGCTCTATTACGTCATTGCAAATTACTAGGTCAAATGTTTCATCTCTAAAGGGAAGACTGGTTCCGCTACCCAATACTTCGCCCACCCCGCCACTAGGAGGAAAACTGTTTTCCGAATCATCAACATTAATTCTTGTGAGATTCATAAGCTTTTTATCGAGATCCAGTGCTACTACCCTATTCCTCCTAATAGCGAACGAAACGCAGATTCCTCCCGCACCACATCCCAAATCCAGAATTTTGAGTTTAGAAATCTGAGGCAGATATTCCCGGAGCTGCTTAACGTAGAGCTGAACCCTTTTCTCCGTATTCTTGTACCAGTCCCACCAGTTCTGATAGTTGGCGAAGCCTTCGAGAGGTTTAAGATACTCTCTCAGAGCCTTGTCAAAGTTTTTACCCACCTTGTTTCACGTCCAAACATACAATGAATTAAAAAACCTTGTCAACGCTAATTGTTTACATTTTCTACTCTTAAATGTATTACTTAACCAGGAAGTGATCCGAAAAGGCAAAACCTTCAAAAGGAAAAAGAAAAGGAGGAATATGATATTTTTGCCTTTACAAAACCTTGGTGAGAAAGCCCCCGACTTTAGTCGTGGGGATGAATCGCCAGAAAGTTTATTTGAAAGTATAGTATATAAATAGTTGTTGGTAGCTGAAGGGTTTGGCTTGGGCTTAAGAGGCTAAACAAGACGCAGCCCCCATGAGGGTGCCAACATAGACGCCGTTCCCCTGAGGGAAGGGCGTGTTAACTGGGTGATGGCACACCCATTG
>CAZECW010000142.1:0-2787 GCA_964510585.1 uncultured archaeon
CCCCATGAGGGTGCCAACATAGACGCCGTTCCCTTGAGGGAAGGGCGTGTTAACTGGGTGATGGCACACCCATTGCTTCGAAGGCTCCCGATGAGCCAGAAGCAAGAATCTCCCGACTTTAGTCGCGGAGAGTGTCAAATAGTAACTTGACAACGTTAAATTTGTTTTTGTTGCTACATTTTTCCTTGATTTTTTTGTCTAATGCTTTAGAGAAGGTGGATTTTTTACTGCTTCATTAATGCTTGAAGGGGTAAACGACCAAATTTAACATTGTCAAAGTAAATAAAAAATAAAAATCATGATACTCAGAACCAAAAAATGAAGCGGAAAAGTAACATCCTCTTAATAAGTGAATCTGTTAAAAGATCCAGTGCTGAATCGGAAGGGTTCCAAAAATCTCCATGAAGTTACTCTTAATATTGGTGGCAAATCTGGTAAACTAGTTTTTGGAGGAATTTTGCCGGGGGATAAGATAAGATCTCAAAGTAGCATATATATTTATATACTTCAAATTTGAATAATATTTTTCACATAACCTTTAAGGAGAGAGGTTTTATGGGTCATAAATCCGAACCTGGAAAAATTCTAAATAACACGTATCTTGTGGATGCCCACATGGTTGGGGTGCCCCAAATCTGTGCTATGTATGTGGTGGAAGGGAAAAAAACAGCACTTATAGATAGTGGAACCAGCCAATTTGCGGGAAAAGTGGTTGAACAACTCAAAAAGCTCGGAAAATTCCCAGTAGACTACATGATTATAACCCACGAACACTGGGACCACACTCAGGGAGCAGCCCCACTTCTCAGGGAGATGGGAGCCAAGGTTAAAGTCTACGCGGGAAAAAAGGCCCAACCCATGATTGAGGATCCCAAAAAAATCGGCTACGATTTCGGCATGGGCCCCATTGAACCAGTGGAAAAGGTGACGCCTCTCGAGGAGGGAGATGCAGTGGACCTTGGTGGAGGAGTTGAGCTGGAGGTTATAGAGGTTCCTGGTCACTCTCCGGGCCACATAGCTCTATATGATAAAGCCAATAAGAACATTTTTCTTGGTGACAGTATAGGCAATAAGGTTGATGTTACCACCTTCATACCTTCCCACAACCCGCCATGGTTTAACAAGGAAGAGTACTACAAAACTCTAGATAAATTGAAGAAAATTAATTTCAGCACAGTTTGTCTAGGCCACTATGGTTGCTGGGATGGGCCGGACGCAAAGAATATACTGAGCGACGCCAAGAAGGTTTTTGAGGGGTTCTGGGGATTCTTTGAAGCGAACAAAAGTAGATTGAATGATGTTGAGTATCTTACGAACTCGCTTGTCCAAAAGTTTATGCCTGAATCTAAAGCGATAGCAAGAGTTGGACCCGCTTTCGCCCAAGTGGTAATAACTTGGCTTCGAGACGGATTCAAACACTACAGCCGCATAGACTAGTAGATCCTCTTCACTAGTCCCGCCTCCCCCTTTTTTTAAGATAATTCTTTTTGGTGCTTTGTTGTCTATAATCTTCTGTGTCCTAATTTTCACTCTGGTTTTTGGGAAAGAAATATATTACTGTTTGAAAAACGCGTTTCCTAGACCACAAGATGGAACCCACAACCACACCATAAAAAATATTTGCAGTTTTCCGCCTGAATGAAGTCTTCAAAAATTTAGTGGAGGTGGTTTCCCATGGGTCATGTGCATGAGTCTGGAAAAATTTTTAGAAATACTTATCTTATAGACGGATACTATTTTGACATTGTTGAACTCATGTCGCTCTACGTGGTTAAGGGAGAAAAAATCGCCCTCATTGATGCTGGAACCAGCCAATCTGCGGTAAAAGTTGTTACCACCCTAAAAGAACTGGATCTATTTCCAGTAGACTACATAATCATTACTCATGAGCATGCAGACCACATTCAGGGCGCTGCGCCCCTCGTTAAGGCTATGGGCGGTAAGGTGGAGGTTTTTGCCGGTAAACTGGCCAAGCCCATGATTGAGGATCCAAGCAAAATTGGTTATGATTACGGTATGGGGCCCATCGAACCGGTGAAAAACGTAAACCCCCTAGACGAGGGGGACACGGTGGATCTTGGAGGAGTGGAACTTGAGGTCATAAATGTTCCAGGGCATACACCGGGCCACATAGCCCTACTCGATAGGTCGAATCGAAACCTATTCGCTGGAGACAGCATCGGGTACAAGGTTGATAAAACCACATTTTTGGCTCCCATCATTCCCCCATGGTTCAACCGGGAGCAATTTTACAAAACCCTGGACAAGCTGAAGAAGGTGAACTTTGAGACCATCTGCCTAGGCCACTATGGTTGCTGGGATGGAGCCGACGCCCGAAAGATACTAGCTGAAGCCAAGGAGGTCTTCGAAAAATTCTGGAACTTTTTCGACCAAAACAGGGACAAGTTGGATGATATAGATTATCTGAGAAAAGCAATAACCCAAAAATATTTGCCTAACTCCAAGGTTGTGGAAAGAGTCGGTGAGGCCTTCCCCATGCTACTAGCAACCCACATGCGAGACGGATTCAAATACGCCAACAAAATTAAATAACAAAACCACACAACAATTTCAAACTAGGGCGGTTCAGTTAAATCCTAATAAAATTTCAGGAAACCCTATATCCCAATAATAGAATGGAAAAACGAGAACTCGTCTTAGGTATGTAGTTTTCCTGGTTGTTACCTGTCTTATGTGGGGGTTGAGGAGTTAATCCAGCCCCAGAAGATTCTTGGGGGACTGGCGGGCTTCTGGACATCTGCGGATTTGTGGAGAGGGATCACCTTC
>CAZECW010000143.1:0-10809 GCA_964510585.1 uncultured archaeon
TTCGCTTATTGAAAGATTTTTTACGGCTTGTATCCCGATATTGAAGGGTGTGAATGGGAAGTCTGTGGCGAAGAGTAGCTTGTGCTCTATGCCGTTATCTGTGTAGGCGCTCCAAGGGAAGTAGGGGTAGAGGCTGTACCATACGGAGACATCCAGGTAAACGTTTTCGTGGCGTAGGGTTAGCGACCAAGCATCCATAAACCAGGGTGCGCTGAGGTGACCCATTATGATTGTGAGGTCTGGATACCTTCTGGCTAATTCGTCTATGAGCATGGGGTGTCCATACTTGGCTACTGAAGTTGGAACAGAGGATTGGTGGCCGGCATGAGTCCACACTGGTATGTTCAGATCTAGGGCCTTTTCCCATAGAGGGTTGTATTTGCTGTCGCTTATGTCGAATTTTTGTAGAGGCGGCACCAGCTTCAATCCCCTCAGTTTAAGTTCCTTAATGGCATACTCTAAGATTTGAACCGCGTCTTTTCGGCGGGGATCTACAGATGAGAATCCTATGAGTTTTTCGGGAAACTTGTTCATCATCCGGGCAATATCTTCATTTGTTCCAAGTTGAACCCCATATTCGGTGGTCATATCCATGGGTACAATCACGGTTTTGTCTATTCCCGCAGAGGTGAAGGCCTTTACAAAATCTTCGATGGTTTGATTTTGGTGCAGGAATAAGAATCCATTTATGACCATTTGAGACCTAGCAGTCTTCGCCCTATCTCCAAACAGGTTCTTAATAAGAGTTTGAGGGTTGGGTGTAGGTGTCAAGTCTTTGCACACGGGATGAGTGTGAACATCTACTATCATTCAAATACCTCTTCACTTTTAGTGATAAACCTAATATTTTCCAAACAATTATTTAAGGTCTTTGTAATGCAGGGACGTGAAAACTCTTGGCCTCTAGGGCATGGATTCTTTTACTTAAACCGAAAGGTAAAATTGTGGGAGCGCCTCTTGGGGATAATTAACCTTTGAGGGTTGGAATAATTTATGGACACGTGGAAATGGAAGAGGAATATTAGCTTAATGGTTCTGGGAGCCTTTAATGCTGAGTCCCTCTCAGGCGCTACGCCCCCTTACAAGTGGGTTTTGGATCCATGGTCTATTTTTGTCACATTTATGTTCTATGGGCTTTCACTGCTGGTGATTGAGGATTTGGTTTCTCGATACTCTCTTGACTACCGCAAATTGCTTCTAATGGGGTTCATATATGGAATTCTGGAAGAGGGTTTTTTGGCTCTCACAAACCTCCTGCCAGGATATTCACAGATTGCAGTTGGCTATGGGCGCTACTTAGGTTTGAATGTGCCCTGGGCAGTTTTCATTTCAGAGTTTCACGCAATATACACTGTAGTTTTAACCTTCATGATAGCGGACATTGTTATTCCTAGAAGGAAGGCGGGGCCCGTGCTGTCTAAATGGCAATATGTTCCAGTTTTGGGATACTTGGCGATGCTTTATCTGCTTGTTCCAAATTATGTTTTGAATGCAGCTAGCACCAGTCAACATTTCGCCCTTCTAATTTTTAGGCCAGAGTTTTTTCTCGAAAATTTCATTCTGATAAATGCTGTGAGGTTTCACCCCACTTGGGAGTCCATAGTTATCCAGCTGGTGGCAATTTTTGTATTGTCACTAATCGTTATACGCCTACCGGCATTGAATTTGAATGGTTCCAAGAAAGAAATTGTGGGGTGGAAAGTCTACGTAGCTTTAGTATTGGTTTTTGAGCTGATGTTCTGGACACCTTACATTCTGAAGTTTTTGGGCGGACCGGACTTTTTGGCGGTGGCTTACTACCTGGTTCTACCCCTTGCTTTTTGGAAGCTGATTCTATCCAAAATTAGGAAGGATGACGCGTTTAACCAGAGGAAGGTGGCCGCAATGGCTTTAACTCTGCTTCTGTTCTTCGGAGGCGCAGGCATAATCATCTATTGCGTTATAGGAGACCTAATTAGTCTCATAATAATTATTATTGCCTTATGGATTGAAGTTGAGCTTGTTACGCACAAATACTATGTGCTGCGACTTTTCAAGAGATAAAAATAGGAATAGGGGTTAGCTCCTGATCGTAAGAGCTTGTGGCTATCCAACCTTCTTTTTAATAAATTGGTGAATCTTTATTTTTTGAAGTTTTGCCAGTATTCAGAGTTTATTAAAACTTTTAGGATGTCGCGAGTATTGTTGATCACTCCTTTCAGGGCGTTGTTCACTGTTTCTAGTGAGAGCAAAGCTTTTGGCTCAATGGGTTTTTCCGTTTCTGTTCTTCTAATGTCTTCCCTGAGCTTGTCAAGTTTCTCTAGCTTCCTTAGGGCTTCGAGGGCGGCTTTGGGGTTCTTCTGGGAGCCAGCCACTAGGACGTCGTTTGTTAGGGAAGCTATTTCTTTGTTGAATTTTGAGTGGAGGTTTAGTACTTCGCCGGGTATCTTGAATTTTCCTAACGTTTCTATCTGTTGGGCGATTTCCGTTGAAGCGTCCGCAATTCTTTCTATACTTCTAATGATAGTGCTCCAGCCCATCGCCGCGCCATTGGAGTCTAAGCCGATTTTTCTGGCAGTAACCTTATCGCGCAGTCCCACTGCCAACAATCTTTGTGTGAGTAGGTAAAGGCGATCCACCTCGTTGTCCTGCGCCTCCACCTCCTTCACCTTTTCGGGGTCTAAGTCCACGATGGCGCTTGTAGCATTTTTTAGCATCGATGTGGAAATCAGAGCCAACCGATTAATAACCTCGTCCAAGTTAAAGTCTGATGGTTCTAAGAGATTTTTCACTTTAATTGAATTCGGGGATTCCGATATGACTTCGAAGCCCACCAAGCTGCGTATAGTGTCCATCGCCACTTTTCTCTTCGCAAAATCCATGTCCCTGTTCTCTGAAACAATTTCGAGACCATCCACACCCATAGCATAGTTACCCAAAACTGTGGTGATTAACTCCGAATCCGAAAGCTCATCCATAACTATTTTGGGAATTGGTCTCTCCCTCTTCTTGGTCTCAAGAACCTTAGCAATCCTCAGCTCCCCCTCCTCTTCCTCAATTATGGTGAGGGTATCACCCTTTTTTATCTTATTATTCTTTACCCAACTTTTTGGCAGAGAAACAATGTAGGATGATTTACCTGTAATTTGCACCTTACGGAATTCCAAGTTTTCGTTCGCATCTCTAATATCCATTGGCGCCACCTTAACACTGAAATTATATTGGATTGTTTACGTATTATACATAAATAAACATTTTTATGAAAAATTTAAGGCGAAGCATAGTTCATGCTACCGACAAGAGGAAACACAGACCCAGTTCACATTTTGCAAAAGGTGGCTTCCTAACATAAAAGTGGAAAATATTTAGAGTAGTGCTAAAAGGTTGTTAAATAAAACGGTGAACCAGAAAAAGGGGCTCCACATTGGGTAAACCAGAGCGTAGGAGCCGAGGGCGATGGGGACCGCAACTATTGCTCCCGCTATTGATTGTCCTAGGGTATGTGCCTTTAACTTGGTTCTGGCCCAAATAACTAAAATTATGAAAAACAGTGAAGGAAGAGCCAATGCGCCGAAAACGTATGCCAGAGCCGTTGAAGGCCCAGAAATCCCCGCCGCGTGTATGCTGATTTTCCATTTCAAGTTAATTAGAGTCACAGAGAGGGTGACAAAGACGTAAGTTAGGGAAATGGCGTACATGACTATGGATTCCGCATAAAAAAATATAAGTGCGCCTAAAGCATACATTAAAATGGCCCAGACGAAATAGGGAGTTCTAGCCTCACGCGAAGAAACCCAGATGTCAACCTTACCCAACGCATATGCAACAAGCACCGGAGATATGGGAAGAACAACAATGAAAACAATTCCAATCAGAAAACACTCCAAAGAATTAAGCCTGGGCCCCGTACCAATGGGCGACAAAAAAGAGAATATAAACACCACCACTACGCCCACGAGCTGAGGAGTGATCACCTTGGACACCAAATCCGCGGCGCGCCAAGCACCACTTTTCCCACCCTTCACGTTAGGCTCCGAACCGTTCCCTCCTCCCTCCTTATGCCCTCTGTTCCTCACCGCAAAATAAGGATTCAAACACACACCTCCAAACAGCACTAAAACTTTACTTTTTGAAACAGTCTTATAAATAACTTTTGATGAAAAATAGAATCCTCAAACAACAGTACGAAATAAACCACCGAAACAATTTTTTTGGACACCCATTTCCTCGTTACACTAGTTATGGGGGTTCGCAATAGTTTTACTTTGCTATGATTACTTCTGTAGCCTTTATTATTGCCTGTACTCTGTCTCCTACTTTCAAGTTTAGCTCTTCGGCTGCTTCTTTTGTTATGACCGCAGTTATGATGACCGGGGCTTCTACCTTTATGCTGACTCTCGCAGTGATGAGGCCCTTTTCAACGTTTATTACAGTACCCTTCATTTGGTTTCTGGCGCTTAACTTCATTTTTGGTTTCCTCCCTTATCATTAAAGGTTGCCTGCTCCTGCTTGTCTACCATCACCTCAGTGGACTTTATGAACACTTCTACCATGCTTCCCTTCTCTATTTCCAAATCCTCAGTAGAGTTGGTGGTGATTATGGATGTTAGAGTAAATGGTTTTTTCAGCTCTATCTGGACGAAGGCAGTGGCGTCATCCATCTCCACTTTTACTATTTTTCCACTTAGCCTGTTTTTGTCCGGGATGGAAAAACCGCAGGCCTCCCACAACTCTGAATTCTCCAATGCGTGCCTGACGAAACTTTCAAAACGGTTATACTTGCGAAGAAGGTATTTTCCCATGGGGGTGAGTTTCATTCCTCCTCCTCCCTCCGTTCCGCCTTTAAAGGTTTCAACCACTGGTCTCCCGATTCTATTCTCAATTTTTTTAAGGTATCCCCAGGCATATCTGTAGGAAATGTTTAGGTTCTTGGCGGCTTGGGTGAGGGAGCCCTCCCTATCAATATTTTCCAAGAGTTCGGCTCCACCCTTACCCAGAAGAGATTTACCGTCAAGCTCTAACCAAATCTTAGTCTTAGGAACCACATCCAAAAAACATCACCAAACACCATAAACAATTACAAAATTAAGCGAACGACACTATATACTTTACTTAAACCCACATTTTCACGTTTTAGAAGGGTTTACACTCCCGCCCCTAAAAAATTAATTTTTCTTCTTCGATTTTTTCCGAACCCGCCTGTCTATTAATATATCTCCAGTTTTTTTGTTTATAATTAGAAGCACCCTGTGGAATGGGATTGTAGCCTCATCTCCCATGTAAGAGTAGGTAAAGTAGCCACTGCCAATCTCAGTAATACTGGAGTAGGGAATTTCCTTTGTGTCCCCCTCATCAGTTCTGTGAATAAAGATTATTGAGTAAGAGTTGGGATCATGCCTCTTATCCCACTTAACTTCATTAAGCAAATCCCTAATGGTGATCCTTTTCCCCACACGGCAATTGCCACAAAGAAAAACACTCCCACCCTTCTCCACCACTTCCTGCACATCAAGCGTGCTACCACACCTATCACACTTATTCTTCAAACCGGTCACTGAAACAATTTTGTGAAAGGGACCAAAAAAATAAGAAATTAGAAATAATCCAAAAAGATGTCGATAAAAAAATAAGGAAGGTTAGAAGCACTTGGCGATAAACTGATTATGGGAAAAAGGCGTATAAGCATTACTTTTTAGCCTTCGCAGCCTTAAGCTTCTCCTTCTCCAGCCTCTCTTTCTCTTTTCTCTTCTCCTCTTCCCTCTTCCTCTTCTCGATGGTATCCTGGATCTTCCTCACATGTTTCTCTGCGTCTCTCCTAAGATCCCCAAATACGCCCATTAACATCCTATCATTCTTCTTCTCCGCATCCTTCTCCATCTTAGAGTAGGTCTCAACTGTCTTCTTTTCCCAAGCAAGAGCAGCATTCAATGGATCAGCTGCTTTAGGTTTTGGCTTCGGCTTAGGCTTAGGCTTAGGTGGTGCTGCTTCCATTCATTCTCACCCCAACAATTTTTTTATCATCCTCAAAAAAATTTTTTGTTTTATATTAGTTTTATTACTTCTAAGTTATAAGTCCTTCGATTCCAAAAAATTTTTTCTTCGACATCTGAAGAAGAATTTTTGAAAAACCAACACAGACTCGTGAACTCCAACATTTCGCAATAAACCCACAGATACAACGACCTTCCAGTTACACTAAGGCTTACCATTTTTCACTACATGCGAAAGATAGGGGAGGAGACGTTTACTGACATAAAAAAGTTATTCCCCAAACCAGACATCTTCAGGCTTAGTGATTAGGGGGGGTTCTGCATAGAAAATTCTTGAACAAAAAGTCTTGTGTCCCTCTTAAGATGAAAAACAGCGATCCCCCCTGATTTATTGCGGACTTATTTGAAAATTTTTGAGTCTATAAAGAAGAGAATTTATCTCCACTATTTTGTCCAGCTACTTCGCTCTATCTATTATGGCAACTAAACATATTCCATACGTCGGTTTGTACCGAAAATGGAGAGATTGTCGAGGAAATGCCTAAAATGGTCCTTTCTGACTTGGTTCAACATCCCATTCACTCATAAGGGAGGTGAAAAACAAAAAGGTATTTTCTTTACAAGCTAGCGCTTGATTTGGTTTAAAAATTGGTCAACAATGGTTTAAATATAATTAAAAATATTAGAATTCGTCATCAATTAAATATTAAAATCTTTTAACGCCAACGGCGTTTTCTAGATAAATACCTCTAAATGAAAAGGGGATTTTAGCTGTGGAAATCTTACTTAAGAAGAGAATAACCGAGAAGGATTTACAGGCCGTTTACGCTCATGAGGTAGAAGAATTATTCAGTGATAAAAGAACTTGGAATTGTTACAGGTATCAAGAAAGATTCTCGAAGGTGATTGAACTTGTTCAAAGCTGTGTTCCCAAGAAGAGCAAAATAATTGACGTTGGCACCTGTCAAGGGAACTTCGCTGTACGTTTAGCCAACGAAGGGTACATTACAGTGGGACTTGATTTCGAACCCAACTTCTTGAAGTATGCACAATGGAAAATGAAAAGGGAAAAGACAGGAGTTATGGTAAACGTTAACTTAGTTGGAACCGCTTCAAACCTGCCAGTACTATCTGGGTCATTTGATAGTGTTCTCTTCTTGGAAACCATTGAGCATTTAAGGGAACCAGAGAAAGCTCTCCACGAAATAAGGCGCATCCTGCGGGAAAATGGCCTCCTAATTCTATCAACGGTTAAGGGGTACGGGTTTATTCCCAACAGCCAATCCTTGAAGGAATTCCGAAATAAAGGCCATAAGAAAGAAATTTCTGGGGATGCCCATTTTGGCGAAGAGCATCTATTTGAACCAAAAGAGGAGGAACTCGTCAATTTACTCTCCTCATGCGGTTTTGAAGTTTTAAAACTTGAAACTATAGCCCCCCCTCATACTATACCCCATACTGTCTATAAGAATTTTAAACTTTCCCAACTTTCTAATCAATCTATTAGTAAAGGTGTTCACAAAGTTGAAATTATTTTGCAGAGGCATCATAATAGTCGCAAAGAAGAAACATTCTATTAACTAAGTATCACAACAGTGAATAATACACGTAAAAAAAGTCTCACAAGAAATATAAGAGAATTGGGAATAATTTTAATTCTATCTGGATGAGTCTTAAAAAGGAGAAGACCATAAAAGGGGATAAACCTCTTCACCCAATTCAAGTGCAAAAGAGACCTTTTTTAATGCCCTTAGCAAATTCATATACGCTGGAAGCATCTCAGATAAAGTTTTCCATACTAAAGTCGTGTACGCTTACATTTTTGACGGAACGCGAAAATGTTTTTCACATCAAGAATCAAACGTTTTTATGGGAATTCAAAAATCTCTCCAAAATAGGACAATTCTACTTCACCTATCTTACTGTCTCGTAGAGAAAAATTGAAATAGATTTTTGAGAATGATTAACGTCAAGATTGTGTTAGTTTGTTTTGTCTGTGTGTTAGTGGTGAAATAAATGAGCCTGTGTATTGTTACCGATCCCCTCATTAATGATTTCGGTCCCTCCCGTCCTGCGATACTCATTGCTAGGGAGCTAAGCAAGAAGTACAGGGTGAAAATACTTTCTACATATATATCGGAGGATATCTTGGATAAGTTGGAGTCCTTTGGTATTTTTCCTCTTAGCCTTGGTGTAAAACTTCATTTTAGTGATTCTTCTCTTGCATGGGTAGAGGCTTGGATGAGGGAGGCTTTTTTTTCGGCGAACCGCAAAAAAATAAGGTTTGATGATGGGGATTTAGTTCTAAATTTTTCAAACACAATTATTATCCCTTCTAGGGCTTGGTTTGTGTTGGGTCTAACCACATACGCTCTCGACCACATTAAGGACGAGCTACCCTGGTACTACAAGATCATTTACAAGATTGGTAGGCCCTTGATCCTCTACGGAGATAAGAGAATCGTTAGGAGAGGCTCAAAGTTATCTGGAGTTATTGTTGCGACCTCCAAGTACTGTGCTGATATTTATGGGAAGTTTGGTGTAAAAATTGACAGAATAATCTATGTTCCCATCGATTGCGAAAAATTCAAGCCCAGGCCAAACACCTCCTATGAGAGTTATGTTTTAACATACTTCGGAAAGGAAACAAAGTTCTCAACCATCAAAAACTTGGCCGATGCAGATATAAAGATAAAGGCTTTTGGAAGTAAACTCTCCTACGTCCCAAAGGAGTTACGCAACCACAGAAACATTGAACTACTTGGCCGGGTTTCAGATGAAGAGCTAATAGAACTGTACTCCAGCGCCCTATACACGGTATTTCCGTTCACAAACGAAGAGTTTGGATACATACCCGTGGAGAGCATGGCATGTGGCACTCCCGTTCTAACCTTCGCATATCAGGGTCCAGGCGAAACCGTAATCAATGGAAAAACTGGCTGGTTAGTGAAAAACGACGAAGAAATGATAAAAACCGCCAAGAAAATCTGGATGAAAGGATATCCGGAACAAATGCGGCGTGATTGTAGATCAAGAGCCTTCGAATTCGATGTAAAAAACATTGCAAAACAATGGCTAAACCTGCTGGAAACAATCCACTAGGAACATCACCTAGTACCCAAGCCCCTGTATTCCTCCTACGCCTAAAAACAAAGTTCACTAATCACTAAGATCCCGTCTAAAATAATGTGGGTTTCTATTTTCACTTTTGAATTAGAAAGTCATAATCAAGCCTCAAGCTATTTGACAAAACCACTGTTGGAGGATAGAAAATTTTGACTAAAGTGTACCCTTTTCGATATAAGCATTATCCCACCAATCGCGATAACTAAACCATACTTTACCAAAAAGTTGGCGGTTCGTCTCCCGCGAGTTGTTCGGTGTCATTAAGCTCAAATTCTTGTATTGGGTGTGTGGATTCGCTGGGTTCTTTACCCCTCATTTTTTGCCCATTCTAAATTTAAAAGAAGCTCTATTAAACGCTTCTTTTGGAGGCGGAGCCCAACAATAATATGTCACTCTAATGCCTTAATTTAATGCCGTTGGACGTGGTATTTCTCGCCAAATTTTTGTAAACAACCCTGTAACTTAAAGTATTACATCCATATGTTCAAGCCGCACTCCTATATTTGTGGGGGTTCCTTTTTTGCGGCCGGACTCCTTGAAAAATTCTCCCAATTTTTAGAACAAATATGTATAAAAATGAGGGTTTGGGGAACGAAGAAGCGGGAGCCAGAACAGGATCACATCACAAACCAGCAAATAGGGGCTTTGTTTGAATATATGGATTACATTAAAGCGATTTTTAAAAATATGTCCGTATCAATTGGAAAAGGTAAAAACCGAGGTTAGTTGGTTTCCAAATTATGTGCTAGGATAACTTCTGCCTCCAGTAATCAATTGTCTTCTCCAAACCTTCCTCTAAGGTGTACTCTGGCTCCCAACCTAACGTATTCTTCGCCTTCGAATAGTCTCCAATTAGTTCCATTATGTCAAGGGGTCTCGCTGGAATAGTGTTCCACTCTATCTCTCCCCTAAATCCTATGATTTCGGCGATTAGCCCAACCAACTGTTCTATGGATACTCCGCGGCCCGTGCAGAAATTAAATATCTTCCCAATTGCTTCCTCGTTTCTCACACAAGTTAAATAAGCGTTCACATGGTCGTCGATGTACAGAAAATCCCTAATAGGTCTGGGGTCACCAAGACGAGTGACCTCATTCTTAAGCATTTGCGTAATTGTTCTCTCAACAATGAAATGTGTGTTGTCCTTCCGCCCATAGGTATTAAACGGACGGAGTATAGTTACTGGAAAATCGTAGGCGTCACGCATGTAGAGTAGGTACTTTTCGCATGCAACCTTGCTGACGGAGTAGGGACTGTTTGGTTTCTGCACACTATCCTCTTTGATGGGAACAGGCACATTGCCATAGGTTTCCGATGTAGAGGCAAACAAAAAGTGTTCGAAGTAAGGCACCTCATGAAGACAGGCTTCAGCCAAGTTCACTGTTCCCAAGAAATTGGTCTCAATCACCTCGTGCGGGTGATTGTAACTATATGCAACAGGGCTCAGTGCAGCTAGATGAACAACAACGCTAGGTTGAATCTCACGAATAGCCTTCCTAACCTCAAAGTACTGCTTCAAGTCACCATATACTGTCTTCACCCTCTTCTTATCCCCAAGAACGTAACGCCCAGTTACATACCGCTCAAAGGAATAAACATCAAACCTATCAATAAGTTTCGGTATCAAGTGGGATCCGATAAAACCTGTAGCTCCCGTCACTAAAACCTTCACATTCTTATCCGACAAGTCCTTCAACCTCATCTGAATGCCTCA
>CAZECW010000144.1:0-13171 GCA_964510585.1 uncultured archaeon
GCCGGAGGGAACCAGCCAGGACAACACACAGTGGCCAGAGGAGTCCGTAGCAGACGCATTAAGACTAACATTCTGGTGGTTGAACAAGCACACCAGCTGGTCTGGAAGCGAACTGTTAGCGTCGTCCCTCAGATCCGCCTCAGCAATTAAAATTTCTCCGGGGTAGGCTGATGTGGTGTGGGTGAGGTTTCCAAAATTTGTTCTGGCTTTAATGAAGAGGTCGATGTAGACGGGTATAGCGTCAGGTCTACTGGGACAGGAAGCATTAATAATTGCCAGGCCGAGAGAATGATTGTTGGGGATTCCCCATTCCAATACTGCGTATCCACTAGAGTTGGTGTATGCGCCTCCAATCATCATGCCGTTTGTTGTATCATAAAAAAGAGCTAGCTCTCCGACGATTGGATCCGTTTCATTTTGTATTCTTGCAATTAGTGTTACAGGTTCTCCCCTGTAGCAGATCTGATAGTCTTTATAGTTGAGATGTTGGTGTGTTGGGAAACTGTAAAAGTAGAAAATGTGGGGTGTCGTGCAGAGAGTAAATGTGATGACCAATATTAGGACCAAAATTATGGTGAAGATGCTTGATTTTTTAGTAACGACGCCGCCCTTCTTATTTTGAGGAATCATAGTGACCCGTAAAGAATTCTGGAGTTAACTATTTAAACGCAACACTTAGATTTTTAACCTAATGTTCACCGGAAGGTTGTTGTAAATGAAGCTGGATGAGCGTATAGAAATTTATGGGAAAATGTCTTTGGCGCTTGAATATATTGAGTCTTGCAAAGAATTCGCCAGTCTCATTCCTGAGGTGAGAACAAATCTGGTTTATGCGAGGACAGATCCTAAAACCCCAGAAGATGTCTTAGCTGTTGAGGGACGCATAACTGTGATAAACGGTATGCCTCACGCTGCGGGGAAGCTAAAGTTTGGAGCGTCAAGCCACATGGCAAGGCTAATCATAGAAATAAACAGGAATGACCCCTCAATAAGAGCTGGCATAAACTTTGCCTGCAACCCCGAGCTAATAAAGTGGCTTGAAAGGTACTGTGAGAAGAAGGGTTGGGTGTTTAGTGTAATCGACCGCTCCAAGGAGCCCGAGGAAGTCAAACAGGTAGAGGGTGCATCTATGCCTTGGAAGGTGAAGGAAACCATTCGGGCGGCAGGAGGGAGGGTGCCTAAGGTTTTCTACGAGGCGGGGGCTGTAGGCAAAGAAGACCTCACAGTGCTGGTGGGGAAGGATCCAATAGAAGTTGCAATGGATACCTGTGAATTAGCGAAGGAATACGCCAAGAGTCTTAGGCCTCCACCTAAAGTGGGCAAAATTGACTTGGAAACGTTTACCAATTATTTACTGCAACGCCTTGGGAAAAGGGATGAAACAGTTCTTGTGCCCCCCTTAACGGGTGTTGATGCCGCGGTAATTGATATAGGTAATAATAAAGTTCTCGTTGTGGCTGAGGATCCAATATTTTCTATTCCGAAGCAGCCGTTAGAGATGTTTGGATGGTACACTGTTCACATTGGGGCGAGTGATATTGCCGTTATGGGAGTTAAACCCCGCTACATGACCTATTCGCTTTTGATGCCTCCAGAAACTAGGGACGAGGAGTTTAGAACCATTGTGGATTCCATTCATCAGACTGCCGTGGAGCTCGACATTGCCATAGTTGGAGGACATACCGGCTACTATCCCGGATTTGCTTCGCCCACCATCGGGGGAATAGCAGTTTTTGCCATTGCAGACAAATACAGTTATGTTACAACGGCAGGCGCAAAGCCCGGTGATGACGTTATACTGACTAAGGGGCCTGCTATAGAGACAGTGGGAATACTGTCTGTTCTGCGTGAGCCAGAATTACTGGAGAAATATCCTAGGTCACTTGTGGAAAAGGCGAAGGCTCTGTGCAAAGAGATGACCGTGGTTAAGGACGCATTAACCGCAATGGAGGTGGGCGGCGTCACCGCAATGCATGATGCAACAGAAGGAGGAGTGATAGGGGGACTATTTGAGATAGCGAATGCTAGCAATGTGGGCATGGAGATTGATGAGTCCTCATTCATTTATCCAGAAGAGGTGAAAATGGTGTGTGAGGCATTCAACATTGACCCAGTTGCAGCAATCGCTGAAGGTTCCCTGCTCATCACCGCCAAACCGACGCACTCCCGACAAATAATCAAAAGACTTGGGGAAGTGAGGATAAAGGCGTCCATTATTGGAAAAGTTACAAGCGACACAAAAACAAGAACAATGAAAAGAATCGACGGAAGGAAAGTACCATTAGAAATCCCGAGACAAGACCCCTTCTGGCCAGTATTCTTCGAAGGCGTAGAAAAAGGGTAAACCAACCCAACCCTATATGTAATACTTATTTATTAAAAGAGTGGAATTTCCAGCATAAAATAATTAGGTATTTCCTTAGTTGTTGGAATGAGAGGTTTTTGGAATGTTGCGAAAGAGCGTTGAGGTGGAGATTAGAGATTTGCTCGGCAGGGATGGTTTTCCAATATTTGGTGTTGCAGCTGTGACCAAGCTCCCCTCATTGCCAGTAGAGTTTTCATACCAAGCCCTATTGGAGGGTGCCAAATCGATTATCTGTTACGGAGTGCCCGTTCCAAAGGGGATAATATATGCTAAAGAGAGTAGTCTTGCCTTATACTGGCGTTATTGTAATATGTTGTATAGAACCCTCGACTCAGTATCAAACAAAGTTTGTATAATTTTAGAAGAGAGGAGTTATCCGACTGTTCCCGATTATGGATGTTATCCTTGGAGGATAGTGAACCGAGAATTTTGGGGACTTGTGCCTTTGGTTTACTGGGCTGAGCAGGCGGGCTTGGGTAAACTTGCAAAATGTGGATTACTCGCTAATCCCGCCTATGGCACCAGAATTCTATTAGGCGGTGCGGTTACCACAATCGAGTTAGAACCTTCCGAAAAACTAAGCTGTGAAATCTGCCCGCCGGGCTGCTTCGAATGTATAAATGCCTGTCCCGTTAAGGCCATAGAAAAAACAGGAAAAGTTAATCATGGTCTATGTATAAGTTATGCAGACTCCAATCCCCTTTTGGCCCATTTACTTGGAGACAAATCTTGGATGGAAAAATTTTCTTTTGAAACATTAATGAATACCGTGGGTGTCGATGATCATAATAGCTATTCCTGTTATGAGTGTCTAAAAGCATGCTCATTAAATAAAAAATAGAAATGAAGTGGTGAGGAATAAATAATTGCCTGTTAAAGAAGTATTGCTTCTTGGAAATCCGAAACTATATGAAGTATCGGAGGAAGTTAGAGAGGAAGAATTGGAAGAGCTTAAACCTGTTATAGAGGATTTGCATGACACTCTGATGGATTTCAGAAAAAGATATGGTGCTGGGAGAGCAATAGCCGCTCCACAGATAGGGGTCATGAAAAGACTCATTTACATGCACATCTCGGAACCAGTGGTTTTCATTAATCCTCGACTTGAATTTGAAAGCAGTGATATGATGGAGATTTGGGACGACTGCATGTGCTTTCCAGATTTGCTTGTAAAGGTGAAACGCTACCGCAGATGCAGAATCCAATATAGGGACATAAATTGGGAGGAAAAAAGCATGGAACTGGAGGGCGGCCTTTCAGAGCTACTGCAACATGAATACGACCACCTTGAAGGCATTCTTGCCGTATCCAGAGCCATAGATGGAAGGTCATTCTGCCTAACCAGCCAAAGAAGATTTATAACACAGGTAGCAATTCAAAACCCTAAAAAATAGCGTCAACATCACCAAACCATAACTTAAATTGGAGGCAAAAATTTGGACGAACCAGTAAAGCTCAAAAAAGAAGGTGAAATAGCCGTACTACTGTTAAACCGCCCAGAAAAGTTTAATGCATTTGACCTAGATTTGATTGAGCAATTCGCGAACCATTTAATATCTCTAGCAGTAGACAATGAAGTGCGAGCCGTAGTCATATCCGGTGAAGGTAAAGCCTTCTGTGCCGGCGGTGATTTGAAGTGGATGCTGGAATATCCACAAGGACCACATGCAGCCATTCACCAACTAGCCGCCCGATTTCACCAAGCAGTTTCAGAGATTCGTCGGATGAACAAGCCGGTCATAGCAGCAGTTAATGGAATAGCAGCCGGCGGTGGATTCTCCCTAGCCTTAGCTTGCGACTTTCGGGTTATGGCTCGATCCGCCATCCTGAGACAAGCATATACTTCGTCTGGTCTAACCCTTAACGGCGGGGTTACGTTCACCCTTCCTAGACTTGTGGTTTAGCCCGAGCCCTAGAAATTGTGGCGTTTGACAAGCCCATTTCATCCGAACAAGCCTTGGCATGGGGACTGGCAACAAAAGTGGTGGATGACGGTCAGACCTTGGAGGAAGCCATAAAAATGGCAAACCAGTTATCAAGCATCTCCCTTAACGCTTTTGGATTATCAAAGAAGCTCCTCACAGACTCTTTTGACACATCATTCGAAACCCAACTAGAGCGAGAACGAGAAGGAATAAGAGAATGCGCAGCACATCCCGAAGGAAAGGAGGGAATAAAAGCCTTCACCGAGAAGCGTAAACCAAAATTTAGAGGCGAACATAGATAGATGGAATCAATACATTGCTAGGATGTAGGTGTCATCTAGGATGAGAAGATAAGGGATATATCGCTACTGTTCTGAAGCTTCCTAGCTGTTCCGTCCTCGGAAAATTATGGAAGAAAATTAAGTCAAAATGGCTGTGAACCTCCTGACTTAATACTGGAAAAAAGGGTTGATGAAGCCCCAAAACCCGGATAGGTTAGAAAAGCTAGTGTTTATTAGACATTCCCATTAAAAAATAGGGTGATAAATTAAATCCATCATCAAAGAGACTTCTCCAGAATTGGAATGTTTCCAACCTTTACATGATACCAACAAATCTTATAACTCCAAGAGGACCCTTGCTAGTTAAGGGAATTTGGCGTTGTTAACGTTCTTCCTAAGTGGAAGAATTTTTGAGAATGAGGCATCATCATGGATAGGGACATGATGCAAAGTAGAATACTAAAAAAATTGGGAGTAGAGCCTGCTACTAGTGAGAGCTTTCAAATCTTGATATCTAGTTTAAGCACAATCCTAGGCTATAGTGAAGATGAACACTTGGAATCGTTGAAGGCTTTGAATTCGCCCATATCGCAAAATTTAAACAAGCTGGATCCAGACGAAATCGGGTTTATCGAGTCCGAGTTGTCAGGAGCGAATATTCCCATCAATGAGTGCCAAATTCGAGTGCAAAGATTGATTCCTAACAATAAAAGGAAAAGGTTTGCAGCTTATTATACTATAGATCAGGGTACCCGCTTCATGGAATCTGTTGTTTATGAATATTTGAAAATATATGAAAAGCAGAGAGTTGTTCTTGCGGACCCCTTCCTTGGTTCTGGTCGCACCTTAACTGCAGTAATTAATAAAATTGGAAGCGATAGAATAGAAGCAGTTTGGGGCATAGAGCCACTAGTTTTACCCTCCCTAGTTGCATACGCATCACTACTACAAGCAATGAGAGGAAAAAAAGACAAAATCATAGTTATAGTTGGGGACACATTTAAAGAAGTACCTAAAGCTTTTTCGCCCTTCACTCATTTCGAATTACCCCGAGCAGATATTGTTTTGACCAATCCACCGTTTACTAGATGGAAATATTTGGAGAAAGGCTACCGGGACTATTTACTCAAAGTTATAAGTGGATTGGGTTATGAGGAATTTTTAACCAGACGGGAGGTTAGTCTTCAAACCGTATCTATGTTTCTTTCCGATTATATTCTTAATAATGGTGGTCTTCTGGTATCCGTGCTTCCAGCATCCACATTCTATACGATTTATGGGAGGGGTTACAAAGCCCTCATAAAGGAAAGTTATGAGACCCTTGGACTGGTAGAACTTACATCTAGACCTTCCTTCTCTGAAGACAGCGGATTTAAAGAGGTTATAATAGTTGCAGTTAAGGATGGAAATAGAAGCAGACAAACCCTACTCACAGAATTAAATAATAACTATGAAGAGATGGCTAAAGTCATTATTTTGGGGCAAAAAACAGAGGAAGTAAACGCGTTTAACATCCACAGGTTACCACGGTTTATGGACATAAATTGGCTGGCCCTCTTTGGAAAAAATAAGCTTAGGGATATTATCGCGAACATATTCGAACAGGGGTTAAAAAAGGGTACATTAGATTATTGGGAAAACGTATTAGGTAGGGGAAGCATAATCAGGGGAGTCGAAATGTATGGGCCAGAATTCTTCTTCATTCCAAATAAGCACTGGTCCATTTCCAGAGAAGATGAGGAAACCGTGGAAATAGAAAACAAGGGAAATGAATTAAAATTGATTTTAGGCAAAGAATTTCTCACCAGAACTCTTAGAAAACCTAGTCTATACAGCAACATAATTGAGGCAAATGTTGAAAGCTACATGCTTACAGTTCCACAAAAAGAACTCCAAGATTTGCCCGGGGATCTAAAGAATTATATTGAATGGGGAATCAATTCCAGAACCGCTAGGCCAGCAATAAGAGCCTATGGTAAATACTGGTTTAGTCATGTTCATAAACAAATGGCTACAAAAAGGCCTTTCGGACAGGTATTCATACCGGACAAGGTAGATTTATCTTTTAACCGAAGAGGCGTTTTTGCCAATTATACAAGAGAAAAAACTGCCGCATCTAAAAATTTCTACATAGCAAGAGACGAAAACCAAACTATTACAAAATTGCTGGTAGGCTGGTTTAACAGCACCCTCTTTATTTCAACACTTATTCTGCTGGGCAGAAAAATTTCAGAAACATGGACTAGGTTCTTGGAAAACGATTATTTAGAATTACCAGTAATCAATGTAAACTCAACTGATAAAGACAGCATATTAGAAGTATGTGATAAAATAGATAACTTGATAAGCAAACCTCTACCTCCCTTATGGAACCAAATGGATGAAGAATACAGATACCTGCTCGACTTATCTATAGCTGAAGCAACCAAATTAGGCGAGCCTCAAAAAGTTGTGGAAGACCTTCATCAAACTCTAACCACTTATTTTAAATAATCAATATTCTAAAAATTAATACAGTTTATTCCCCAAGTATCCTTCAATGGTGAAAATTGGAAATGTGATTGGTTTTCTTGATTACTTCACCATTCTCAGAAATTTTTATGCGTTTGCCCAAGGTTACATTTTTCCACGAATTCATCCAACCTTTTTGGCACTAGAATTTCTTAATCGAAAAGATTTTTGATTCTGAAATCAACTTTATTGTCATCAAATTTAAAACAGGATAGTCTAAGGAAAACTAGGAGTTGCAATTTTATGAATAGGAATATTTTGAGGATTGTGGCACATGGAGACTGGGATGGGGTGGTGGGAGCGGGGCTTCTCTCACGCGTTTATGCCGTGCCTCTGGAGTTTCCTTTCGAATTAGCGGGTTTAAATATTGAGAATGCAGCCTGTATTGAAATTACTCCTGGCCGTGTAAGCAGTATACGGAACTCAGTCATAATCGACCACCATGCAACTGAGGAGCATAAATATACAGATGAACAGGGAAATGTATGGATTCTAAAGCCGGAGTACCGGGCGGTTTCCTCCCTAATAGCAGACCAATGGTCACTAGAATTTCCAAGTGAGTGGAGAGTCGCAATAGAGGAGGTGGACACAGCAAATCTCAACTCACCACTGAGCAAAACATTATGGAGAGCCTATCGTGTGGACGCTAAAGGTTTTCCCCGCCAAAAAGTTGCAGAAATGGTCAGGAAAGGAGAATGGGAACAACTCGGCAAATTGGCCCACGAGAAACAAGAGGAGTACCGGAAAGTGGAGGAAAAACTAAAGAGCTCCTCGACAAAAGCGCTACACTAACTTCGGAGTCGGTCTATTTCACTTTCAAGTTCAATGACCGCTGGGAGAGGGGAGCCTCCAAGGACGCCATGCTCCTACTGGAAGAAAAAAATCCCATAGTGGTCGCCATAGCGGTTGAAGAAAAGGGCATCAAGGGTGGAACCATAGCCACAAGGAGAAACATTGACCTTGCCAAAGCCTACGAACACCTGAGAAAAAAAGGTTACACTTCCTGCGGCCACAGAAACGTTGGAGGCTTCCAAGCCTTAAAGCCAAAAACCTTGGAGCAGGCCCTAAGGGATTTGAAAAGTGCTCTAGAAAATCTAAAAGAAGAAACTTAGTAGAATACTTGTTTCTCGTTTTTCGGATTATTCTAGTCTTTCTTTAAATCAGCTCCATTATAAGTATGGAGACCAGTAGGGCTAGGGAGGTTATAGTGTCTGCAAGCGAGGTTTCAACTGGAATAACAAAATTGTCTGGGTCTAATCCCCTCTTAAAGGTTAAGATGGCAATGAAAAGGGTCAGCAAAAGTATTATGGAAACCGCAATTAGATTGGTGAGCAACAGTAACGCTGTGAGCCTCAAAAACTTCTGTAGGGTAAAGATGTTGTTTATAACTAGGGAGCATAAGGCGTATATAAGAAACATTATTATTGAGGCGATCCATGTTGAAAAAATTCTCCCGGCATGTTTTCTCATGCTGGAGAGGGATGGTTCAAGAAGGCCAAGCATAAGCTTTGTGGTGGCAGTGGAGCCGATAATCGAGCCAACATCGCCCACAGTGTCAATTAAAGCCGGGTACACCGTGTAAATTTCCAATCTGCTGCCCACGGTTTCGCTGATTCCCCTCAAAATCGTCCCAGTAAAGTTCACAATAAATGCCACCAGCACTAGTGTGAGCAGAGACTCCTTTATTGTTTTTAGAAACTCCCGCTCACGGAAACTTTTTGGCAAAACAGCTAACGACAATACTAGCAGCAACATTCCAAATAGGATAGTCGCGTACCTGCCTCCGGGCCCGGACAGGAAAAACAGGTTAAGCGTAAAGGAATAACACAGGGTGATGAAAATGTCCGCCACCGTAGACATTACAGGATAGGTAATAATGTCGGGATCTAAACCCTTTTTAAAAGAGATAAATGAGACCTGGACAGTTATCAAAGACAAAGCCAAACCCAAAAACATGGTGGAACACACGACGGTAAGAATATCCCAAAAATCCCCAAAAGTTAAACCCCAAAAAAAGACTCCCACAAAAACAGAAACTAAACTTATCACAAAACTCGATATTAATGTCAAAACTATTGCTGCTTTGAAAAGCAAGTAGAAATCCTTGGTGTTTCCCAAAAGCCTTGGATAAGCAGTACCCATATGCAGAGCGGTTCCTAAACGTCCACTAAGCAAACCACTAATCATACCCCTCACAGTTAAAATCCCCGGATAAATGGCCAGAGCCCAAGTGGAAAGCTGAAACACGTCAAGCTGGTAAGCCACAGTGAAGCCCGCAACAATCCCGCCAAGATTAAAAAGGAGAGCTAACAGAGCCTCCCCGAAGTATCCCGGCAAAAGAATATTTCTCCAAGAAATGAGTGTAGCCTTGACAGACTTCATACCGCCCACCTTCCAATAACAGTGGAGCCACACCAGAATTATTCAAGCACGCTACAAATTACAATGCTCGAAACTCTGGAGTCCACACAGCCCACAAGGGGAGGCAACATTAGAAATTTTACATGTTCATTGCGCCACCTTCACTCTGTGTAGTTGCTCTTAAAGCATTACAAACCCATTACCACCAAAGGAGAATAGCAAACAAAGTACACCAACACACTCACAATCCTTGAGCAATCACCTGCCTGAAAGCTTCCATACCCTTACTTAGGAATATCTTCGAAAAGTTGACGCAAAACCAAAATATAAGGTTAACCCCGTTTCGACACTGCCCCCTCTAAGCATTACCTATTGCCGGGTGGCGCTGTTTCACGTCTTCTCCCTGCCCTTTGCACCTTAAATTTGTATTTCCCCCATAAAATTCGATTTCAAAACTTTCTAAACAAATGAGTATCTATCCTACCACCAATAAGTGACACTGAATTAACAACGCTACCTATTCTGGCAATACTGAGGACGGTATACTTCTAAACTTTTGGTGCTAATGATTTTTTACTTTTAGGGCACTAAGAGGGGTACCAGTTCTCAAATTAATAATTCCACGCTTCTCTGGAGCTTTTTGAAAAAACACCAAACAGTAAATACCAAAATTCCTTTTGCACTACGTCATCATCTTTACATTAATCTAATAGATGGTTGGCTGATTTTCTTAATGACAATTTTTATATGTACTTTTTCATTTTGTATAGCGTAATACAGTTCGTTTATTAATCAATTTTTAAATAATTCTTGCACTAATGGTTTATTTTGTGGAGGGCATAGTTATTGGCTTTATCTAGTTGTTTGTGCTCATGACGCTTTTGGGGTGATGTTTTGGTTGAAGAGTTTGATGTTATAGTGGTTGGTTCTGGTTCGGGAATGATTGTGGCTTCGAATGCTGTTGAGAGCGGTTTGAGAGTGGCTTTGGTTGAGAAGGGACCTCCCTTAGGTGGAACCTGCCTCAATTGGGGTTGCATTCCTTCAAAGATGCTCATCTACCCTGCTGATGTTGTAACAATGATTAGGGAAGCGGAAAAAATTGGCATCAAGGCCAAAATAGAGAAAATCGATTTTCAAAAGATTATGCACCGAATGCGTCATCTCATCAGCGAGGAGAATCAAGGAATGGCTTTAGGTGTGGAGCGGGATCCAAATATTAAGTGGTTTAAAAACATAGGTGAATTCGTCTCTGATTATACTATAAAGGTGGGAGACCAAAAGATTAGGGGCGAAAAAATCTTCATAGTTTCTGGTGCTAGACCTTTTATTCCTCCAATTAAGGGGATTGATGGTGTAAACTATTTAACCAATGAGACCGTGCTAGAATTAGAGGAGCTACCTCAAAGCATTATCATCATTGGTGGAGGGTACGTGGGCTGTGAGTATGGCCACTTCTTTGCGGGAATGGGTAGTGAGGTTACAATAGTGGAGTTGGGTCCCAGACTTGTGCCAGGAGAGGAGCCTGAAATATCAGAGCTACTCCAAAAGGAGATGGGAAAAAGAATGAAAATACTCACGAACCACCAGGTGGTTGAAGTTATGGAGAAAAATAAGATAAAGAAGGTGGTGGCCAAAGAAACTACTAGTGGGAAGGTTAAAGAGCTGTCGGCTGAGGCCTTAATGGTCGCTGTGGGTCGCAAACCCAACTCTGACCTACTTAAGCCTGAGAAAACTGGTGTAGAGGTAGATAGTAAGGGATTCATAAAGGTGAACGATTATCTGGAAACCACCAAGAAGAACATTTGGGCTTTTGGAGACGCCATCAATAAACAGATGTTTAGACACGCAGCCAATTACGAGGCACAGGTGGCATGGCACAACGCCTTCAGCGACCACAAGGTGCCAATAAACCTCTCTGCAACACCCCACGCGGTTTTCACACATCCCCAAATAGCATCGGTTGGCTTAACCGAGGAACAGGCAAAAAAGGAAGGCCGAAAAATTTTGGTAGGTTACTACCACTTTAAGGACACCGCCAAAGGCTCCGCAATGGGAAACCCGGAGGGATTCGTGAAGGTCATAGTAGAACAAAATACGGGGAAAATTCTGGGCGGACACATAATTGGCCCCTTCGCACCTGAACTAATACAGGAGATTGTAAACGCTATGGCCTATGGAAATGGTTCCTACGCCCCCATCATTAGGGCTATGCACATTCACCCCGCAGCCACAGAAACAGTTAAGTGGGCCTTTGGAAACCTGAGACCAGTAGGCGGTGATTCCATTTAGGAAGTGATGTGGAAATGGACGTGGTAAAAGTTCCAGGTAGCAATAGGAAGCATAAGGTTCGCATGTACGCTTTGAGCACCTGTATCTGGTGTAAGCGGACAAAACAGTTTCTGAAGGATAACAACATAGAATACGAATACGTGGATGTGGACCTGGCCAATAGAGAGGACTATGAACAAATCAGGCAGGAGATTTTGGACAGGGGAGGAAACCTCTCCTTCCCAGTTATAATAATAGATGATGAAAAGTTAATTAATGGTTTTCGTGAAAGCGATTTGAGGGAGGCTTTGGAAATTTGACCACTCTGGAAGAAGTCCGAAAAAGAGCGGAGAGCGACGCAAAAACTTACGGCTACTACCTAAACCCAGACCCAGAATTTCTCAAAGGACTCATAGAGGGACTTAAGAAGAACTGGGACCGCTATGGTTACCCCTCCTGCCCCTGCAGGTTGGCTTCAGGAAATCTTGAAATCGACCGCGACATAATTTGTCCCTGTGACTACCGAGACCCTGACGTGGCAGAGTATGGACAGTGTTACTGCTCCCTATACGTCAGTAAAGAGGTGTACGAGGGTAAGGCTCCTCTAAGGTCAATTCCAGAACGCAGACCCAAAGAAAAGCAAATCAGATCCTTCGAAGCCGCAAGAACCCTCAAAAAGGAAAAAGTTGAAGAGGAGACAAAATTGGAAGCCGAAAAACCCATCACAATTAAGAAGAAGTTATGGTACTGTAAGCAGTGTGGCTACGTAGTCTACAGGGAGGATCCACCATACATTTGTCCCATATGTAAAGCGAAGAGGGAAATGTTCTCGGAAATAAGCATAACCATCTCCGAGAAGGGATAAAAATAGGGAACAAGAGGATAATTTTCCAAAAAATAGATCTTTAATTGAGAACTTTAAATATTAAGTTGTTCCCCCTTTATTTTTTTGCCTTCTGTCGTTCTTCTGTGCCTCGTGTGCAAAAGTAGACCTTGTTGAATTTCATTTCTTTCCATACTTGGCAATCTGGACACTGGCAGCCTACTTCCTCAGTTATTTTTTTACTTTTCCCTCTGAGAGGGTGGCAGTATGCTATGTAGGTGTCTGGTTCCCCGAGACTAGCGTAAGTTGGACAGTCTCTGCAGATGCACATTTTTTCAAATTGCTTCAACTTCTCTTCCGGAGCCTTCCCAGATTTTTCCCCGCGTGATTTAGACGTAGGATTCATCTCATTTTAACCCTCCTAAAATGTTAGGTATTAGAATAAATTTTAACTTATAAACCTTTACAAAACCTTGGCGAGAAAGCCCCCGACTTTAGTCGTGGGGATGAATCGCCAGAAAGTTTATTTGAAAGTATGGTACATAAATAGTTGTTGGTAGCTGAAGGGTTTGGCTTGGGCTTAAGAGGCTAAACAAGACGCAGCCCCCATGAGGGTGCCAACATAGACGCCGTTCCC
>CAZECW010000145.1:0-10841 GCA_964510585.1 uncultured archaeon
TTTTTCTCCTTTTTGAGGAGGTCTACGTCTTCCCGGTTGAAGTAGAGTTTTCCCTTCCATACTATCAAGAATTGTCACCTTCCCTCTAAACTCAGAAAAGAAATTTAAAGAGGGGGGTGACAGATGTCTATGATTTCTACAAATTCTAAAACAGGCCACTAATAATTATTCAAAGACTACATTATTAATTGTTCTATAAATGTCTTCTCAACCATATCAACAACAGAACTATTATTCTGTAGATTAATAAGTCGGAAAATGCTTCATAAGAAGTTTTATATTAGTTTTCTCTCCCTAGATATTATTCAAAGATATTATCTTCGCAATTCGGGCTGGCGTAGAATGGCCCCAACTGTTCAAAAGATTGAGTTGATTAAACTGAGTGGTTTGTCTGGAAGCCTCTTTCAGTTTTCTCATCAAAAAAGTTGCAAATCAAATACCTTTCCCTCACTAAGAACATTTTTCGAACAGCACTGTCTTGGAAGTCTGCTTCTCGAAGGTATGCAAAAGGGTTGTTGCAGGATTCGTACTGGGAAACTCGAAAAAATACGCCCAAAAGGGTTATTTATAATTTATGGGGGCGGGTTACTGCTCCTAGCCACTTGGAGTATAGGAGCTTGGTGGTTGGGATTAAAAGGGGAGTACGATTTGCGCGGTGCGTTCTTTACATATCATAATACTATGCGGGTGTTCGACTGTGTATTTCCCAGAGACAGCGGATTAACGGTGAACGCTTGTGTCTTCCTGTGATTCTGTACTTGCTAATGTAGCCCCGTTTATCGTTGCTAATCGCTGAAATAAAACACTCCCATACTTTTCACTCAAAAGCACGTTCCAAAAACTACAAAAGGCGCTCGATATGACAAAAAAGTTGAAAATACCGAATTGAGAGTTAATATTTATTTAGTTCTTAACTTCTATTTTGTTTTGTACATATTTTTTAGAGGGTGGATAAATTGCCAGAAACTCTTAGAATTGAAACTTACTGAAAAAGGTGTAATGATACTTCTTATGGATTTTTCCCCCTTTTTGAGGTCTTATAAGCAAATAAATATACCTTTTAGTGTTTATGATGTTGAGCTGTATGGTTCTATTTACACGGAGAAGTGGATTCTCATACCCGGGCGTCATTATCTAGGGTATTTATATTCTTTACAACCGCCTACCCTTCCTCAATCAGGGGCAAGTGTACCGGGTCTATATGCAGAGAGAGCAATTAAATCTTACTCTGGTGATGTTACAGGAATTTTTGGGTGAGGGATTGGCCGTTATGGCTTTAACGAGAGCATTTTCGGTGGACATTAAAAATCTTCCTCCTCAGACCCATAAAGAGTTACATAAAATGCCCCGATTTTACTATTCGTAATGTAAATCAGAATCTACGCGAATTTTTCATATCTGCAGTTAACGAGAATGCTGGTCGTCTAAGATATACAGGAAGTAGTTCCAGTCTAATTATTCCTAATGAATTGCCCATGGAGTGTATATCCCCTATTAAATTTGATCTGAATACACAGTCGGAGAAGTAAAGAATTAAAAATGCTATGGAGCAACTTAATACCTTTTGGGAAAATGATTATCGTCGTGAGCCCTAAGAAGATCGTTGGGGTTTAATATCTCTTGTTTCTTTAAGTTCCACACCGCCAGTTTTATCTTTAATATTTGTGATTCCGCCGTAGGCGAAAGTGATGGAAAAAAAGAAGTTAATATTGGAAAATTTGTTCATGGAACTATAGCTCTTTGGGTAGGTGACCTCAAAAGAGCTAGAGAATTAATTGAAGATTTTCTAAATGATGTAACAAAAATTTCTTACCTATTCAACAAAAATTATAAGGAAAAACATAGAGACAAACTAATGGAAATTTTAAGAAGACCCAAAAAGGTCGAAAGAAGAGAATCCAATCGTCAATTTTACAATGATGATATTTTTATTTATGGCCCGTTATTTATCCGAGCCCTTAATGTTTATGAAAAAGTTTCGTATTTACTACTAGAAAGAGATAAGATTGGGGAAAAAGAGCAGGTTGAAATTAGTGAAAGGAAGAAATTCGGCTTCCTCATAACTGAAATTGGAATCAATAATTTTGAGCTTAGGGGTTACAGTTTATATCCTCCGGTTCAAATCAATTTGAATAAATTCAAAGAAATTAAAGACGAAATACGCTATAGCGAGAAGGATCATATCAAAATAATTGATTCTGCTAGTGACGATACTATCCATTCTCTAACACTAGAAATACTAAAATATGAACCCTTTACCTTTATGCAAACGCATATAACAAAGGAGGGTATTATTTATGGAAAAGCCAATAGTTTTAACAAAGAACAGGTACATAAGATTACAAGAAGAATTTTTGAAATTCTTGATAGAATTACTTCCCATTAATACGGATGATTTAAATTGCTAAACCGCTTGATGGCTAAACTAAACAATCTATGATGTACTACACATATGCAAGTAGTGAGCACTTTGGACTCCTCGTCCAACTCTTTTTTCACCCTTTTTGGGATTCCTTCCTGTTAGGCTAGGGTTTGGTGACTAGGATAAAGACAGAGTTATAAGAAAAAGGTACATCCCTATAAATTCCAAGGTTGATTTGGACTTCCCATTTTTATTCAACTCTTTAATCGACATATATCTATTAATAGTCTAACTTGTGTTAGTATGTTCTTATCGTTTTTATTGTTCCACTTGCGATTTAATCCAGATGGATGTGGTAGCTTAATGACTTTTACCTTTTCACTCTCTTTGGCTTCTTTTTGCCATTTTTCGATCCAGTTTTGGGCTTCGCGTCCAAGCGTGAGTATGAATTGTGCTCCCTCAGTTATAACGAGGAGAAGTTCTTCCTTTAACCACTGGTTAGCACATATTGTAGCATCTCTCGGTTTAAACACGGTCTTTTCCTGAGATTTGTCTGTGAAGCACTTATGGAGGTGCGTCCAATACACTTTTTTAAATACAATATTGTAAAGACTTTCTAAATCACTCCAATTAATCCGTTCTCCCATAAACGCCCATATTCTATCCATCAATAAACCGGGAATCGCACTGGCATAAAGCATTTTGCGGGCGGTGTCTTCCTGATTCTCAGCCATTGCAAACCTATAAAAATGCCACCAACTAATTGGTGGATCCCTGGAGATAATAATTCCCAAAATTTCATTGGGAGGCGGAACCCGAGCAATTTCCACTCCTTCCCTAGATAACCTACAATTGGGTGGACAATTGTCCTTTACCATACTCTTCAGATACTCTTGCAGATTCATTATCACCACCATTAAAAATGCCGTCCATATTCTCAGTCTTCGTTATGTTACAATAAAAATGTTTTTTGCCCTCTTTTTCTGAAAAACGCGAGTGCATAAAGGGTTTGCTGTTAAAAAGCTTCCAAAGGTGTGGACCCATAAGGTGGAGTTTTACGGACAGCTATTCCCAGACAATTTTAAGTGATTAAATGCGAAGACCAATAAGCAGGAGATCATGATAAAAAATCTGAGGGAACTCCGCAAACCTGCAGACACCACCAGCCAAAACCATAGGAAAAGAAAAATATCCTTAAACACCGTACTAAGAGAAAGATTATGTCTTTGAGTGGATTTTTATCATACTTTTCACAAAGGGGTAAGGATGCCCTTTACTCCACCATTAAGGGTATTCTTTAGGCCCAAAAACTCCTTCAAATATTGGAGATAATATTTTTTATCTATGTTTGATTAATTATTAATTAGACTAAAATAAAGTGAAAGGGGGTCAGATTATGTTTTTTGTGGTAAAAAGTTTTGTTTTTTGGTTATTGAGTTGTGAGTATGGCTATAGTCTATGTTTCTTTTTAATAACTCGTGATGGTGTTTCAAATGTATATTGTTTGTGATAGGTGCGGTTCAAAGGCGTGGAAAAATTGTCGCGATTATGGCACTTTTGTGCACTGTTCAAAATGTGGTATAAGGAAGATTGATGAAGATAAGAGGAATCTAATACCTCTAAATGTTGAACCATTTATGAGCTATTTAGAGAATGAGGAAAAGAAAATTGAGAAACGGATGAAGGAACGCACAAGTCATGTAGCGGTCGTCACGAATATTGTTGAAAAGGATGGATTGTTTTTTGTTTTGCTGCGTCTTGAAGACTATCCCTCTAGATTTGATCTTAATCCGGGAGATGCAATAAGGCTGGGCCGGTTTAATTATTTGGGTATTATCTATTGGTTTGTTGATAGCTTTACGTTTTATGCTATTTTTGAGAGCATTAAGGGTTTGCATAATAATTTGCTTGTTGAGATTCAGAAGGCTGACACATTGATTCTTGTGAGGACTCAGAAGGGGGCGCTGGCGACTTTTTTAGGGATCGAGAAAGATTACAGTATTTTGAAAGACATTATATTGAGGGGGGTTGAACCCCCTCCCTTGAGACCTGTTCAAATTGATTTTGAGGACGTAAATCTTAATGATTCGCAGAAAAAGGCTGTGGCTTACTCTCTGTCGCTTACTCCTGAGAATCCATTCTTTCTCATTCACGGACCACCCGGTACTGGTAAGACTAGAACCATTGCAGAGATTACGTTTCAGGCGCACAAGAAGGGATATAGGACGTTGATTACTTCTCATACAAACATTGCGGTGGATAATGCGTTAGAAGTGGTTAGGGAGAGGCATCCCCATCTCGTGAAGGATATGATTCGTTTTGGGCACCCAGGAAAAGTTATACCTGGTATCAGAGACCTTTTGCCTCAATTCAAAGGAATTAAGGGTGAACTTAGTGGGGCTGTCGTGAATATTGATAGTTTCAGTATAGTGGGTATGACTTTGTCGAAACTTGCCGTTTTTGCTTTTCTGCGTAAATTAGACTGGTCCAAAACTTTTGATTTAGTTGTAGTTGATGAGAGTTCTATGGCTACTTTTCCGCAAGTATTGTTGGGCCTGATGATGGGGAAAAGATTCGTTTTGGTTGGAGACCATGAACAGTTGCCGCCAGTGGTTCAAAACGCTTCGGATGATGTTAGGATATCTCTTTTTGAACGTTTGATAAAGACGTATAATGATAGGAGTATACTTCTTGATGTCCAGTATAGGAGTAATGAGAAAATAGCAAAATGGCCTAGTGAGTTTATTTATGGTGGTAAAGTCAAAACAGCACCCCTTGAAAAAGGTATAGTACTAAATTTGGATGAATCCAAAGACTGCGACTTTCTTGAAATTCTAAGCGGTGAGTACCCTGTTGTTTGGGTGAAGACTAGTGGATTGGCAGATTGGCATAAATTTAAAGAGGGTAAGATTAGTGCTGTGAATAAATTTGACGCGGCTCTTGTTTTGAAGCTTGTTTCCGACGTCAAAAAACTGATGGGAGACAAGGAAATAGAAAAAGAGTTGGCTGTGATAACTCCGTACCGGCTTCAATCAGAGCTCATTCAAAGCTGTTTACGGAGAATCAATAGACCTAACATTGATGTCGTGGAATTTGAGGAAATAAGTTCTAAAACAGTAGACTCCTTCCAAGGCAGAGAAAGAGATATAATAATATTTGACGCTGTTCATTCTAAAGGCCACAAAGCGCTAGAGGATACTAGACGAATAAATGTAGCCATTACCAGAGCTAGAAAAAAGTTAATTTTTATAGCTCCGAAAAGGCTGAGCCAAAAAGAAATAGAAATGTCACTACCGCATCTGTTCAGCTTTTATAAATATGTTGAAAATGAGAATAAAGTAGTAGAAGTGCCTTCAACTGAAAAATTCACAAAAGAATATGGTATAGTGCTTGAGGAGATTGAAAAGTTAGTTGGTAAACATAAAAAAGTGATACAAGGAATAACAATAGAAGAGATGAAACTTTTAAGACAAATAAGAAAGAAAAGATTCAGATAAGAAAAAAGTAAATCGTTTAATTGTACATAATTAATGATTAACAAACACAGCCTTATTTCCTATGAAAAATTTGATTTTCGTCCCTTGTCTAAAACGCTTTAAGCGTATGGTGGTTTCCCACTTGGGTTTTGTTCACAATACTCCAGTTCTGGGCCATTCGATACTATGCTCAAGATCTTATATGAGAGTGCGGTACTAAGCCGAATTCTTCACTCCTAACCTAAAAGCAACAAGAAGCTAGTTTTACGATTTCTAACCCTTATTGATCAATTTGGAGAATCTTTTAATAGGGGCAAGAGATAAATTTTAGCCAGGGAGGGATAAAATGAAAAGGAGCATTAAGAAGGATCAGCAAAAACCTAGGCACATTTTTGTAGACGAAATTAGCAAGATGATGCATGAAAATGCAGACTTCTTCGAAAGTAAGGCTGGAGAAACTTTTGCAGAGGTTGTCGGGCTTATAAACGATGCCATAGACCTCATGGGCTTCTTTGTTGAGAGTAAGGAGATGAAAGAGTGCTACGTTAAATTTGCTGTTGCTCACTATGTTCATCATGTACTGTGCCCGCTCAGCTACGCTATGGTTATTGATTTGTTAACAACTAACTTGGTTGCATGTTTTATGGAGCTTCGCTTGATAGTTGAGTCCCTGGTTAAATGTTACTGTGCGGATCTGAAATACCCGAACCAAACTTTCTTTCAGGAAAAGATTAGATTGCTCAACGAAGAGATGAGAGAACAGAGAATAAGCACATCTAAGCTGATTAAAAAATGTAGGAAGGATGCCATAGGTCTCTGGGGCCGACTATCTGAGGGGTGGCTTCACACAAAGGGAATCGTTGACCGAATCGTTAAGGAGATATCACACAAATCGGAGCTACCCGCTTGGCCACTTGTTATGCCTATAACTTATACTGATACTGAGTTAGATGTCCTTGAGGAACTTCGTAGGAATGTTTTGGAGTTTAGAAGATTGCTGAAGGCTGTTATGGAGGATTGGAAGAAACGATTTTATTAGGTTGTCGATTTCTTCTCTTTTGGGGGACTCTGTGAAGAATGTAGCATTCATGTGGTTCTATTTGACGTTGTCGCGTGCGTCTCGGCATATGTATCCTTCGTTGAGTAGTGAGTTTATTATTTTTTGGTTTCGTTTATTGGTTGCTCTAGTTTTTCTGCGATTTAAGCTTATTCTGTGTGAGCTTTCTCTGATTGTTTTAAGTGCTTGTTTTTCCATTTCTGTTAGGGATGATTTAAGTTTCTGGGGTGTTGCGTTGATTGGAGTAAATCATTTTTCCGTTTTTGAATATGATGAGTTCGCCGGGTTTGAAGTTTTTCCATTGTTCGTTTGTTAGTTTTCTGGTTGCTATAATGTAGCCTGTTTGTTCTGGGTCTTTCTCTTCGGCGAGGTTTATTTTCCAGTCTTCGTCTAGTAGTTGGATTTGGCCATAGGGTGGTTTCCTTTGGACGAAGCAGAGTCCGTTGTAGCCGTTTTTGTCATGATAGCAGAATAGGAATTTGCCATCGGAAAATATGCAATTGAAGTTTCCATATTGGTTGATTCGTTCAAGTTTTTCTGCGAGCCAATCGAAGCATATATTGTTCCATTCCTTTATGCCCCGTGTCTCGATAAGGTTTAGGAGGTGGCAGAAGGCGTGTTCCGAGTCTGTTTCGCCGATGGGGTTGAATCTTCCGAGTTCTAAATTTCTATAATTTGAGAGTGTTCCGTTGTGTGCGAAGACGTAGTCTTTTCCGCCCAGTTCTCTTTGGAAGGGGTGGGTGTTTTTGTGGCTTTTTATTCCAACGCTTGTGAGTCTTACGTGGCCGATGAAGATTTTGGATTTTATCTCTTGGTAGTCTTGCAGGAATTTTGAGAGGAGACTTTGCTTGGCTTTTATTGGTTCTTTTATGATTTGGGCGGATTCGTCTGGGTAAAAGGCTATTCCCCACCCGTGTGGATTTGTTTCACCTCTTTGGCGGAATCCCCTGAATGAAATGTTCGGCCTCACGGGCAAATTGAAGACCATTCCCAACAATTCGCACATATTGTTTTCGCCTCCCTAAAATTTCGGAGCATATTACTTGTTTCAGAAGGCAAATTGGGCAAAGAACCCCCCACTGCCTTCACAGGTTTTACCTGTTTCAATTACATTACTTTGACAATGTTAAATTTATCCTATTTGCGGTTATTTCTTCTCGATTTTTCTTTGAAGGAACTGGGCGTTAAAAGTTTCTTTTGCAATCAAGCGTTGTGGAAGGGTGCTTGGGCTGTTGGCACATGGTTTCCCATATTTTTAAGATGCACCCCTGTTTGTGGGAGCCTGCTTTTGTGGCTGCTTTTAGAGAAACAGTTTTCCACATTTTTAACATATTTGTGCAAAAGTGTGGTTCTGAAAAAGAAGTGTTGGGGGCAGGCTCGTGAAAGTCACTCTAAAACAAACCAGCAGGCAGTGTGTTTTTTAAACATATGAGCATCGCCACAAATTTTTCGCCCATAACTCTATATAAACATAAAACATATTCTCAGCGAAAAAAATTCAAACCACTGTAAGGAACCGCGGGCGTAGGTAAAGCTCAAAATATTAGGGGAACCTAGCTCAAAATTGTGGATCACGCTGTTCTCGATATATATTTACATATGTATGAGAATGGCGTGACCCACAAATTAACCCCACCAACCGTGTTTGGCACCAAAACCGGTCGCCAGTTCCCCTCTGCCCAGCCTCCAGCCCATGATGGTCTCGGACAGGCTTGACGTCAAGGTATCAGACACATTTTTAACTACCTGAGCACAAAAACTTTTTGGGGATGCTGACAGGTTATTTTTGTTTTGCATATTATATTTAGTGGTCAGCGTCCCCAAATAAAATTTTCAAAAGTACTATTGTTCAAACATATAGGAATTAGTCTGTCTTCCAACAAAGTAGAGCCTTGTTATCCGCTTTTCGATGGCGACAGGTAAATGTATGCTGGTTATTTCAAGTATTCGTCAACTAGTGGTTTAACAGCTCTATAAAAAGCATTCATCTTTTCTTTCATCCAGTTTTTCACTTCTTCGTCTAAATTTCCGCGCTCCCTTTTTGCATAGACTCTAGCCCAACTTTTTCCCCACTCCTCAAACTTAAGCTCCTCTCCCACTTTTTCTTCAAGATATGATTTTTTACTCCTGAGAAATTCCAACATCTTCATATTCCATTCTCGATCTCGACTTTCTATATGGAAACCAACCTCAACCCAGTCCTTGCGTATACTCCATTGGAAATGAACATCTGAGTGTGCCGCGGGGATTCTTAACCAGTTATTCTTGCTAGGTTTTTTATAAGTTACCCCAGGGTTTCTACTCTTAAAATCTTCTAAAAGTTCGCCGAAAAACTCCATGTTTCTTCTTTGTGCGGGGGTTAGTTCCTTGCTCCCTATTTCTTCAACTTCTTCTTCTCCTATCCACCTTGTAACAAAGTATTCCTTCTCATCATCTTCAAAATACTTGAACTCAAGACCCCTTATTAGCATTCCATAAGATCTCAGATAATCCATCACTTCAATTATTGTATCGTCAATGGAATAAGATACTACAATCAAATTGAAACGCCCATCATTCAAATTTTGCTTTAGGCTCTCTTCGAAATCATTTAAAGAAATTTCAATATCAGGTTAGTCCTCATGAATCATATCAAAAACAGACTTAAGATCAACCTTTTCCTTCAATTCATCCAAGCTCAATTTGTACAAAGTGGACGCATATTCCAAAATCTGAGCAATAACATCTCTAGGAGATTTTCCCCTCTTCAACTCCACAATTCCAAGAGCCCCATTTTTATCCACAAATAAAAGATCTAGCTCCGACCCTCTAATTTTTAAACGACTGCCTAACAGATAGAATTTTTCATCCTCACTTGTCGAAAGCAACCCTAAGTTCTCTTCGACAATTTTATGAAGATATCGTTCATCCCTATCTTCCTCAAACTGCTTAACAGGAAGAGAAATTGTATACTTACTTTTTTTATCTCTAACAACCAAACCCATGTTCCCACTCACCTATCTGATTTCACACAGATCTTGTTTCCGACCAAAATTTTGAGTTTTTCCCTATATTTCCTCCAATTCATTTTCTTTTTCTTTGTACCTTTGTAATAAAATGTTAAGGAGATCCTTGTATTCGCTGCTTAGGATATAATCAGGCATCACTTCTGGAGTTATTATCAGCAGGCTCAAACTTTCTCGTGCATCCTCGTCCCCTTCAAAGTATTCATAACCGAAAATGTCAAATAGACTTCTCAATATAAACCAGATTATTTTCTGAAATAGCGTTAACCATTCCTTTAACTTTTCCTCGTTGAATTTTACAGCCGCCGGGCAATCGGAATGACTCCCCCATTTCTCCGAAATTTCGAAGGATGGAAAATGAGGATGCAAAAATTCATTCAGAGGCCAAATTATTTCGCTTCTAACCCACTCTTTGAATTCACGTGATATAACTTTTTTCTTCACTAGAAATTTCAGGATAAAGTCATAATTCAGAAATTTTAGTTTTCTACTCCTCCTAAACACTTCGCGATATAGTTTGTCTGGAACCTCGTATTTTCCATTTATCCATTTTTCAAAAGCACTCCTATCTTCTAAAAAAGTGAAGTATACACCCGTCAAGAAATTCTCAACCACACTCCTTAAAACTTGCGTTGCATTTCGATAGTGACCACAGAAAGCAAGAAATATGCTACATTTCAAATCCCTAATACATTGAAGCAATAAATAAAATATAGGTATATCCGTACCAGTTTTCGATATTGCAAGCGCAAACCTACAAAGACACTCAATACAAGTTCCCGAAACGCAGGGTAAAATTTTAGGGCGTAAAAAGTTTTCTGGTGCAAATCGCTTGGAGTTTCGCCTTGAGTTTGGTTTAAAGCCGAATTCTGGCGGTTCCAGTTCCCTCCCCATTGTTCCTCCTTTTGGCAAAATGAGCTCTATGAGGGCTTATTTCCAGG